>PCWC01000034.1 GCA_002787175.1 Parcubacteria group bacterium CG11_big_fil_rev_8_21_14_0_20_39_22
GCCAAAATCAATATTTGAAGATAATCGAGAATGTTTTACTGCTTTGTGGTTATTTTTTGCGGAAACACCAATTTCCCATTTTTGAAGCAAGCGAATGGCAAGCACATCACGAACATCGCCAGATTTGCCGTGATGATCAGATAATATTTCAAGTTGTAAAATATCTTCCTTCCCGATGTCGTTTGAAAGTCTTGGTTCTATATCCATCAAGAAATTCACGGCAAAGCTCGCTGACAAAAGGTATTCACTCTTTTCGTTTTCGGAAACACTATCAAAACAACTTTTTGCAACATCAAAAGCCGAGTTTTTGATAACTTCGAGATTTGTCTTATCCTTTAACTTCTCCTCAAACGAAATAAGGAGAGCGTACTCAAAGGATTTTCCTGTTGTCATTTGTATTGAATTTGTGCTTGCCATAATTATTTCAAAAGTGTATCAATACTTACTCCCAGCCTTTAGCGACCTTTTCCATTGTGCTGATTGTGAGATTTTGCTTCCCATTCTCAACGTTACTAATATACGCCATGTCTAAACCTAACGATCGACAGATGTCGCCTTTGCGACATGCCCTTTTCAAGGCGAAATTTCTTCATATTTTCGCCAAATTTCTGGGCTGTGGTTTTCGCCATATATTGAAAAGTCATCAACACAGGTATTGTATCACTTTTTAGAACGTTCTTTTGTGCGTACGAGATTAGTTTTCGAACCACCACACTCGCCACGACACCAATGCGAGGGTACGAGATTCGAACTCGTGATACATCTCGACACACTCGCTTTCTCCTGTACATGGCGGAGGAGAAGGGATTCGAACCCTTGATGCCGTTTCCGACATACATCCTTTCCAGGGATGCCGATTCAACCACTCTCGCACTCCTCCTCCGCCATATACGGGATTGCGACTTTCATCCAATCGCTTCGCTCTTGGGAAAGTCGAGAACAATCTCACACACTATACCACTATGCGAACCCTCCGCATTGGTGTAGGGATATTCTTTCCAAGTTTACCCCGTACCAATTTTATTTTTCTCTTTGTGCCATCATCTCCTCCAACTCTCTTCTGCCAACTTGGATGGCAAGCTTATTTTTTAAGAACGCAATAAAATTTTTACCTGACTCATTGAGGTCGTTATTTTCCAGGTATTCATTTATTTCATCAGATGTCAGTTCTTCCCTTTTCAATTTATCATATAAACCAAGGTCGCCTTCCGTGAGATCATCGACATTTATATCCATAAAATGTCCTGAAGTCACTTCCCCATCATCCTCTTTTCTCTTTAATTCCTCGACTTCGTCTCGCAGGTCTTCAAGAGAATTGTCATCCGGTAATTTTTTAGATTCGAATTCTATTTTTTCCATAAATGATTTTAGTACTTTGTGTTACGAAACCTGCTTCGTAACTCAAAGTTTGATACTTATAAAGTTAAATTATATCGAACGATACACAAAAAGACTAAGTAACGCAAATAATATCGAAGCGTACAGTATATAAGCTGAGATTGGCAAAAGTATTGGAACAGGCCAAGCCATATAAAGAAGAAGAAATCCTACTCCAAGTGATTGTAATACCATCTTTATTTTACCGACTTTTTTGGCTGAAATGTCAGCACCGAGAAAACGTCGCCTGTAAAAGGCGTACACCATTATAACAACTTCAAGCAATATGATTGCAAAAGCGAGCTCCTTTCCTAAAAATTTAGACACCGCAATAGCTGCCACTGTACCAATAAGCATCTTATCAGCAACAGGATCGTACATCTTGCCCCACTCTGTTACCTGATCTCTCGTACGCGCCATCGCGCCATCAATCGCGTCTGACAGCGCTGCGATTACAAATGCCACAAGACCCAGCTTAAATTGTCCTGTAGAAAGAAAATATATAACAAAAGGTAATGACCCAAATCTGAAAGCGGTTATGTGATTGGGAGTTATAAAACTCGGTATAAGATGAAGTATAGTAGCCGACATCATCTTATCGATTATGGTTATCTTGCTTTCGGTTTCTACAAACGGATGAGTCATAGTACTTATATTAAACTTAAAAACTACCCACGCAAAGCTTTCAGCCGTTCTTCGACTGGAGGATGAGTCATAAATAGTCTTGACATAAAACCGACAGTTTTGCCGTGTTCCGAAAGAGGATTTGATATATACATATGTGCAGTCGCGTTGTTTGCCCTTCTAAGAGGTCTGCTATGTCCGCTTATTTTCTCAAGCGCACTGGCAAGCCCTTCTGGGTAACGGGTAAGAAGTGCTCCGCTTGCATCCGCCAAAAACTCACGCTTTCTCGATATTGCAAGCTGGATAATAGTCGCAATAATCGGAGAAAGTACAGCGAGTACTATTCCTATTATTATCAATATGAGTTGCAATCTGCCGTCACGATTATCGCTTCTGCCTCCTCCAAAAATTGTCATGCGCAAGAAAAAATCCGACAAAAGTGCCAAAAATCCGACAAGGACGACTACAATTGTCGAAATCAAAATATCCCTGTTACCAATATGGGAAAGTTCGTGAGCGATAACCCCTTCGAGTTCGGACCGATCGAGAATGTGTAGTAAGCCAGTAGTAACAGCAACAGCCGAATTTTCCTTATTACGTCCTGTGGCAAAAGCGTTTGGGGACATATCATCTATGATATAAAGCTTTGGCATTGGAAGCCCTGCTGCTATACATAAATTTTCCGTGATATTCCAAAGCTCTCTGTGAGTTTCTCGATTTATCGGCTTGGCTCCCGATATTGCAAGAGCGATTTTGTCGCTATACCAATAGCTGAAAACGTTCATAAACACACTAAAGACGACAGCAATAAAAAGAATTTCCGGTGCATCGTAAATATAACTGAAAGCCCAACCGACACCTATCACGAACAGCAAAAACCCGATCATAATAAACCAGGTTTTCCTGACGTTGCTGTCTTGGTTGTGGTAAAGGGAAGACATAATAATGTTAAAGCACCAAATTACAAATCACAAACTACAAACAAATTGCAAATTCTAAATAATTAATTTTCTAAACTTTTGCTAAGTATTGAACTAAATATCTTTCTTAATTCCACCACTTCATTAAGAAGTTCGTCTCTCATTTCATTTAATTTAGTACTATCACCAGTGTTACACAATTCAAGCCATAAAGTAGTCTCCTTGGCTTCCTTTCTACAAATTTTTATTCTATAGGCAAAATCTTTTTTACTTAATGCCTCATTTGCTTCAATATAGTTGGCCGCTTGGGACCCCGAAGACCTTATAAGCTGTTTCCCGTCTTCAATATTTTGGACACTCCCAGGTAATTTTTTATAAATTCTCTGCATTTTAAGAGCGAACTCCTTAGTTCTTTCTTCCAAATCATATCTGCTATTGGAATTTCGATCTTTAGACATTGTTTGTAATTTGTTGCTTGTGATTTGGGATTTAGTTATTGAGTTAGAAATTAACCTTCACCGGTTCTCTTGCGACCTCTTCTTCAAGTTCGAAAAAGTCTTTCTGTTCAAATTTGAATACTCCAGCGATTATATTACCAGGGAAAGAATCTACCGCAATGTTGAGGTCTCGGACATTGGTATTGTAAAATCGGCGAGCAGCTTGAATTTTATTTTCCGTATCGGATAGCTCACGCTGAAGCTCTTGAAAGTTTTGACTTGCCTTCAAATCGGGATATGCTTCAGCAACCGCAAAAATAGACTTCAAAGCACTCGACAATTCACCCTCGGTCTTGGCTATTTCTTTTGGATCACCTCTTTGCCCTGCTCCCAAAGCTCTGGCTCTCGCTTCCGTAACGCTTTCAAATGCTTCTTTTTCGTGAGTTGCATAACCTTTTACGGTCTCAACGAGGTTAGGGATAAGGTCATAGCGACGCTTGAGCTGGACATCAATATCCGCCCACGCCTCTTTTGTGCGGTTGATGAGCCGGATAAAGCTGTTGTAAGAGAATACTACCCACAAAACAACGATAACCGCGACCGCAATAATAATGTAAATTAATATATCCATAATTTTTTCCTATATTTTAATACTTGCTATTATGGATGACATTATACCACATCGTATCGAAAAACAGAAAACGTCGTTCCAGCTAATAATAAATGATACCCAACTTCTACTGGATATCTAGTAATTAAGGTACCGTATTTCCATATGAAAATGGAAACAAAAA
>PCWC01000093.1 GCA_002787175.1 Parcubacteria group bacterium CG11_big_fil_rev_8_21_14_0_20_39_22
ATATGGCTTCCATATTTGAGAATTGGAAATTGGAAATTATTCTCTCGTGTTACAAGTTACATGTTAAATGATTCATGCTTTACGCTACATAATTTCTGCTCTACTCGACTCTATGTTTTGGTGTAACCCAAAATCCCATATATCTTCCAAAAAGGAGTCTGGTCTGTGAGTCGAGACCGGGTATTGCTCCGAATATTATAAGTGTAAAAGGTACGAGTACCCACTGCAGTACCATAGAAACAGTTCTAAATATGGAATACTTTTCGGGGCGTTTAGGCAAAAGATACCAAGACATTATCGCCGATACTACAAGTCCGGACATTGCGAGGGTCATAAGATTTCTTGTAACAATCGGCAAATTGTAAGAAAGTAGAGTCTTGTTGAAAGCTTCGCCACCGAGCATTATTGGCAACCACCCAAGCAGGAAAATCAACAAAGGATTGGTGGCAAGAGACCAGAAACCTTCGAGCTGTACGAAGCCGAGCCGGATTCTCTTAAAGAGTGGTATTTTTTTGTTTTTCAAAAATCCAAAAAGTATATAAGGGACATTTTCTACTCCCCAACTCCATCTACGCTGTTGTTTATAAATATTCTTGAGAGTTTGCCAAAAAGTTGGAGCAAGATTGGCATCCATAGAAACCGGATACGATATCGGGACAACTTTGTAATTGCCGTCAAAAGCGAGTAATGCATTCCAAAAAATTCTTGAATCTTCTGATACCATATTGCGTTGCCAATATCCTATCTCATAGAGGGTCTGAAATGATATGGAATGTGAAGAGAATGTTGCAAGTTTCTCCGGTCTTTCCTGCTGAATCATTTGCCAAAAAGTAGCGGAAAGTGCCGAAACTCGAGACAATGCTGGAACATCCCAGATATTATTGTTATAAAGAGGTACAGGTTGATAAGAAGCTCTAAAACGGTCCGGCTCAGTAAGAAAATTCCATGTCAGGCAAGAGAAATATTGCTCATAAGGAACAGTATCGATATCGAAAGCAGATACCAAGACTTTCTTGTAATCTATGCCACGAGGATCAAGTACTAAGACACGAGCCTCTTCAGCGGCAAAAGAAATATTGGAACCTTTGCCAGGCATCTCACCGACAACATCTTTTGGATGTGTAAGTATCAGGAATTCACCGAATTGGTTTCCATATTTTTCTTTGAGGATGATTGACCGTTTCGCAGCATCTTCACCAGCTCGCTCCTCGCCTGATAGAACTATAATCATATTGCTTTTATCCCATTTTGAATCCAGAATCGACTGTATACCCTTTTCAAGAACATCCATTTCTTCCTTGTAATGTGGCAATATTATTAGATGATATATATCCTTATGTTCGGGAAACGAAGCGAGTTTTTTTGTCCAATCTACGGACATATTATGGCGTGTCCTTTTAAATCCGGCACGCAAATGAACCGAGAGATAAACGGTTTTCAAAAGCCAGTAAATATCAAAAGCGATTATAAATATCGCAGCATAAACTGGAAGAAAGTATGAAAGCACAATTGAGCCGATAATAGTCCCCCAAGACAAAATACCAGGCAGTCTTTCCAACCAACGATAAATAAACCTATCTCTTCCTGACAGTTCGCTTGCTCTTCCAATATGAATCGGAATACTTCTTTGTATCTCCATTATCGCTCTATCCTAAACCAAAAAGCTTTTATTTCCAAACGTGAGCCGGAGAGAGGTGCAAATAAATACAAGAGTTGTAGCAGTCTGACTACTTCTGCCGCAGAAGTAGTCAGACTGCAGGGAAAATCCCTCACCGCAAGCGGTCCCCTCCCTTTGGGAAAGGGAGAATAAATCCTTAAACTATATAAAAGAGAACCTTTTCAAGTTCTCCACACAAGCAAACCAGTGCTTGCTTACTGCCACTTGCCTCACTCGTGAGCGACCTAAATTTTTCAGAGCGTAGCGACCTAAAAATTGGAAGTACTCTTGTGGTGCCGCCTCCCAGAATCTCACTGCTCGCCTCAATGACTCGGCTACGCTCTGAGAACCCACGGTTCTCAGCGTTCGAAGACTCACTGCTCTCCTACACAGAAAAACAAGTGTTTTTCCGACCCTTTTCCTCAGTTCTCGTCTTCTGGAGTCGTCACACTCACTACGTTCGTGAGCCGCCTCCCAGACTCGAACTGGGGACCTTCACTTTACAAAAGTGTTGCTCTACCAACTGAGCTAAGGCGGCGTTGTTTTATTTTTCTTGGCGGTTCAAATTATCTTTATGATCGGCTATATGTTTTAAAAAGAACGAAACTGAACCCTTTTTTCTTAAATATTTTCGAGCTTTCGGAGCAACGTGGTTATGCAGAGATCTTATGATAGCAAATACTTTCGACGGTACAGTTTTTATTTCTCGAGGAACAAATTCAAAGAAAAATATTCTGACCGATGATGCAAAATGACCCCAAATCAGAGAAAGATCTCTCTCTAACACTAAAACTTTTTCATCAAGTGAAGGATTGTCTATCAGAGAATATCTTCCGATTTTTGCCGACTTAATCTTGGCAGATATAAACAAGATTATAACCGCAAGTGAGATAAAAAATATTATCGATATGGCAACCATAAATACATTATACGACAATTCTAAGAATCGATTGTCGATAACCTTACGAAATGAGAAATCTCGACTTTTTCACCAAATTTCTGGACAGCATTTTGAACAAGATCGGCTATTGTAAGTTCTGGATTTTTTATAAAAGTCTGATCAAGCAATACCTGTTCCTTAAAATGGGAAGCTAATTTTCCTTCAAGGATTTTTTCTTTCATATCATCTGGCTTGTCAGCTACCTCCTTTATGAAGACTTCTTTTGCCTTCTCCTTATCTGCTTCAGGTATATCTTTTTCGGCTTTATACTTCGGATTTTGTGCGGCTATATGCATTGCGATATCATATGCAACTTGCCTAAACTCTTCGTTTTTGGAAACGAAATCTGTTTCGCAAGACAATTCAACCATAGCTCCGACAGATCCGTTGCCATGAATATAAGCTGCTATAGCCCCGGCACCAAGAGTTCGATCGCTTTTTTTCTCAGCATCTTTTGCTCCTTTTTTCCTAAGCAAAATAACCGCTTTGTCCATATCACCATCCGATTCCTCAAGAGCTTTTTTACACTGCATAACCGAGATTCCAGTTATATCTCTTAATTCTTTAATTGTATCTGTAGTAATTGCCATCGTTTATATATTATAACAAAACAAAAAGTTATCTCCACCTTAAGCAGATGTAGTAACTTTGGGTGCTTGGGAACTTTTCTTACCTTCCTCGTATGCTTCGACGATTTTATCTGTAAAGAATTTGATGCTATGCAAAGAAGCGTCATTTCCAAAAATAGGATAATCTACCTTTCCAGCATCGCCGTCAGACCCAATAAGTGCTATGACTGGGATAGAAAGTTGTCTTGCTTCAGAAACCGATATATTTTCTTGTCTTGGATCAATAACAAAAAGTGCGTCTGGCTTACGGGTCAAGTTTACAAGTCCACCGAAAAATCTATCTAATCTTTCTATTTCTCTATCTATGAGCAGTCGTTCTTTTTTGGTGTATTTTGATAACTCACCTTTTTCCTTTTTATCTGCCAAATCAATCATCTTTTCAACCCTACCGCGTATGTTTCCAAAATTTGAAAGAGTTCCTCCAATCCACCTTCCGCTAACATAAGGCATATCGAGTTTTAATGCGACGTCTTTTATGCTTTCTCGAGCTTCTTTTTTACCACCGACAAACAAAACAGTCTTCCCTTCTTCTCCCAGCTTTCGAGCATATTCAGAAGCGATGTCGAGAAGAGTCTTTGTCTTTTCAAGATCAAATATTTCGACTCGATTTTTACTCCCGAAAATATAAGGCAAAGCACTCGGGTGTCGCCTCGAACGAGAAAAACCGAAATGGGCTCCGACGGAGAACATTTCTTCTATTTCAGTCTTATTGTCCTTTGTTTCTACCATAAAACGGAAGTTTATCAGAATAATAATAAAGTTGCAAGCAAATTCGTGTAACGTGTAGCATAAAACATGTAACGTAAAGCATGAATCATTTAACATGTAACTTGTAACACGAGAGAATAATTTCCAATTTCCAATTCTCAAATATGGAAGCCATATA
>PCWC01000062.1:0-254 GCA_002787175.1 Parcubacteria group bacterium CG11_big_fil_rev_8_21_14_0_20_39_22
TACGTTTGTGTACCTTATGCCAATAATTCCTGTTTCTATCTCGAAAACGGAGTAATCATTTAAAAGAGATTCATGAGTAGTTACTTGTATCTATACCGACAGGAGTTACTCAAAATGAAATTCCCTTATTTTTCCATCCTCAATCTTTTTTCTTATCAGAGGATATTTTTTGAGTTCCTCATCTTCTTCCAAAATTCTTGTCGCTTCATTTCGCGCCGCTTCCACCATTTTTAGATTCGACAACGCCTCCATTG
>PCWC01000062.1:266-2777 GCA_002787175.1 Parcubacteria group bacterium CG11_big_fil_rev_8_21_14_0_20_39_22
GACAACGCCTCCATTGCAATATCAGAAATTCCCCATTGTTTGCCGATTCCAAGCGAACCGGGGCCACGCAATTTTAAATCGAATTCTGAAAGCTCAAATCCGTTTTTTGCCGTCTGCAGAGCTTTCAGTCTCTCTACAGTTTTTTTTGATGAGTTTTCGGTAAAGACATAACAGTACGCTTGATGGTTTGAACGAATTACTCGTCCGCGAAGTTGGTGAAGTTGTGCCAATCCGAACCTCTCTGCACCCTCAATTACTATGACTGTGGCATTGGGTACGTTTACGCCCACCTCAACTACTGAAGTAGCGACCAGTATTTGTGTTTTATAATCGGCAAAATCATTCATAATCGATTCTTTCTCCGCAGGCTTCATCTTGCTATGAAGCACTTCTATTTCGTACTCAGGAAAAATATCACGTTTGAGTCGTTTAGCTTCCGCTTTTGCCGATTTTGCAAGCACGGCTGTTTCTTTGGCTGGATCTGGCTCATCTATTCGGGGACAGATAACATAGGCTTGTCTTCCAGCTTCTAATTCTTTCCTAATTTTTTCGTATGTTGATTGTCGATTTGTGGGCAGTACGACCTCGGTTATTATCGGTTTTCTTCCTTTTGGCATTTCATCCAATATAGAAAGGTCGAGGTCGCCATATATCGTAAGAGCGAGAGTTCGAGGTATTGGAGTTGCACTCATAGATAACAAATGCGGAATTGACGCTAAACTATGCAGAACAGACGCAGAAGTCCGAGCCTTGCTGTAGGTATCCTTTTCCTTTGTTAGTTTCCGAGTTCCGTCACTGTTTAGCGTCTGTTCCGCATTTTTTCCGCGAGTAACGAGTTTTGCTCTTTGCTGCACCCCGAAGCGATGCTGTTCATCTATTATCGTATAGGCGAGGTGCTTAAAAGAAACTTTTTTCTGTATCAGAGCGTGTGTGCCTATGAGTATCGATATTTCACCGCTCCCTACCCATTTTAGAAGTTGAGTGCGTGATATATCAGTCCAGCCTTTTGGATTTACTTTTGAGGGGAATTTACGGCATTTAGCACCGGTAATGAGACCGATAGATATTCCAAGGTATTCAAAATAGGTTATAAAATTTTCGAAATGTTGCCGAGCTAATATTTCAGTCGGTGCCATATAGGCGACTTGTAAAGTTCCAAAAGTCTGACCGAGTGGGCGTGTTGTTACAGCTGCGTAAGCGGTTGTCGCCGCCACTGCGGTTTTACCAGACCCGACATCTCCTTCGAGCAGTCTCGACATTGCGTGACTTTTACGCATATCAGACAGTATCGATTCTATGGAATCTTTTTGAGATCTCGTTGCTTCAAAGGGGAATCTTTTTACAAATTCATTTATATCTTTCTCATCCTTATCTATAACAAATGCCGGATTTTTCTTAAATTCACGTCGTGCTTTTTGTTTTTGTACCTGTATGAAGAAAACTTCCTCAAAAGCAAATCTTTTGCGTGCCGCTTTGGCATCACTTTCTTTTTGAGGTGAATGCATCCAGATCATTGCTGTCTTAAATCCGGGTAAGTTGTAACGATCTAATATTTCTCGAGGAAGTGGGTCCTCTAAATTTTCAAGTATATTCTGTTTAAATATTTTTTGTATCGTGTGGTATATCCACGCCGACCTGATTCCTTTGGTCTCCTGATATATGGGGTAGAGTCTCCATGCGTCTTGAGACACTCCTTCTTTATCACGAAAAAGTGCGTCTCCCACACCTTGTGGTAGGGAACCCACTTTCTCTATCTCCGGATTTGAAAAATACAGCGAATCACTTTTCTGCCGTTTGGAAACCGTCCCCTCGATTCTCACAAGAGAGCCTTCTCCTATCATCTTGGCAATATATGGCTGGTTAAACCATGTTATCTTTACTGTTCCTGTATCATCTTTCAAAGTTCCTTCCGCCATAGGGATTTTTTTATTATAAGCTTTGCTTGTTTTCAAATTTTCAATTGTTCCAAAAACAACCGCTTTTTCCTTTGGTAGTAAAGAGTCTATTGTCTTTATGGAAGCTGTGTCCCCGTAGCGATTGGGGAAATGGTATAGTAGGTCTCGTATAGTACCTATGCCGAGTTTTGACAATGCCTTTTTTTGCGTTTCTGTAATTCTTGCAATTGAGTTTATCGGGCTTTTTTCATCGATTTTGTCTGTCATGGGCTATATTGTAGCACTAAAATAGCTGTTAGCTTTTAGGTTGTAGTTGATAGCTGGTAGGAAGAATAGAGGGTTGAAGGCAGTCTGACTAACTCCGCTGCGGAGTTAGTCAGACTGCCTGGATCTTTGTCTTAAGTTGTTTGTTGTGGGTTGTCGGTTATGATAGTTGTTAGCTGTTGGGAAGCAAAGAGAGGAGGAAAAAAGGAGAGTTTTTTAATTACCAAAATTTCAAACAAAAACACTGAACATAATAATATAACTTTAAATTACGAAACTAACTTCGTAGGCGAGGGATTATGGGTTCTGCCGAACCGAAGTCAAAAATTTTGAGCTTAATGCCGTAGATACG
>PCWC01000062.1:2798-6724 GCA_002787175.1 Parcubacteria group bacterium CG11_big_fil_rev_8_21_14_0_20_39_22
GTAATTCAAAGAATATAAAGGTCAGTAAATAGGTGTGGGTGCAAGCTAAAGCGGGTTTTGCCGAAGGCAAAACCCGCTCGTCTTCTCTACTAAAACCTAACACCTATCCCTACATTTGTCTCTTATAACTTCTTATCGTAAGAGCAAGCGTGGTTGCAAAAATGCCCACGTCTCGGAATATTATATCTCGAGCACCCGCCCAGTTGAAAAAGATAAGACCGGCAAGTGACAATGTTGCTATAAGTGAAGGAATAAATATCTTTTTCCCGAATAGAAGCCAACCGGCAATTATAATCTCAAACGCACCCCAGATAGTGAGAAGGGTAGTGCTTGGAATATAATCATTTAGAAACGGAGGAAAGAATCCTATCCACGCGACCGGTTCCATAAAACCGCCTATTGCGGCGTAAACGAAGGTAAACGCTACACCGGCTTTTAAAATAAATATGAATACTTTTTCTCTGCTTGGCATATAAATTTTTTACTGAACGATTATTTCACCCGAAGCACTTGCTGAGACGTGGTTATGGTAACCCCATTTTCCTGTCTTATCGAAAGTAAATTCGTAGACGCCGTCTTCTCCGACTGATTCACATTGGTCAAAGGCGGTATTTCCTGTGCTCGGGCAGTGTTCTCTAAGTGATGTGCCTCCGTATATTGTGTGTGTTGGGTGCAAATCCGATCCGACCCACATCGGACGATTGCTTTTATTTACAAATCGTACGGTGTCGCCCTGTCCTATAGTAACCGAATCAGGACTGAAATTATTACCGTCGTAAATTATTTCAGTTGCGTCATCTTCCGTCGTTGTAGATTCAGAATCGATTTCATCTGTTGGTAAAAGAGTTGTGCCTTCAGGACAATTGGCAAATGTACAAGAAGGAGCAACTCGAGATACGAAGCTTCCGTCACTACATTCTCTGACATCTTGAGCGCAGGCGATACCTTCATTGTTTTCTTCCGACATCGAAGTGTCGTCATTATTGCTTGTATCGGGTTTACTCCAGTGGTTAAAAGCGAAAATTCCACCGACTAAAATTACTATTGCAATTATTATTGTGTAGTAGCGAGGATTCATTTTGTTTTATTTTAAATACCTTGAATTAATAAAATCAAGGACAGGGTAATATTTATAGTATAAGTGTTAAGGGCAGGGGAGGCAATGGGCAAATTCCAATATATTGTGGTCTCAATTTAAGATCCCTCAAACGGGGTCCCAAAGACACCAACAGCAAGCTCCGCCCATACGAGAAGAAGTAGTAGGATGGCGAAAGGTAAACCTCCAAGCATTTCCTTAAACACGCCACTCGCCTGGCGGGTTTAGATGTTTGAGAAATGGATACATAATCTTTATATTAGATTATTTGTTTTTACACTTTTTAAAATAAAAGTATCAATCAAATTTTTTCGCATACCTATAACTGAATTTTCTTTAACACTTGCTCTACGACATCATCGGTCGGTTGTGTAGCATCTATTGGAATTGCCCCAATATCGAGCATCTCTTTTTCAAAATCTTCATACCAGCCAAGTATAAGTTTCTGAGCGGTTTTGTCTTTCCCAAACTCATTGTTGGTACGCATCTCAATACGTTCAATAAATACCTCTGGCGGACATTGCAAAAGTAACACCTTATCAAACAAATGTAAGAAGTCCTTTTGGTTCGACGGGGATCCGAGTATGACAACCACATCATCACCTTTATTCATAAGTTCAATTAATTGCGGTACGCTACATACCCACTCGTGGTTACTCACGAACTCATCATTTAAGATAGCGTCATCGCTGGCTTTTTGACCCCTGTTTTTATCGATCCATGTGCAAAGCCCTTCGACCTCATCGACATCTATGGTGTACACTCCCTTTTTCTCTAATTCTTTTGCTATGGTTGTTTTGCCAGTGCCGGAAATACCGGTGATGAATATTTTTTTCATATTACTTTGTTAATTGTACAAAAAAATACATTCGATACATAACCCGTTTCTACTTTGGGTGCAAATTATTGGCGGTCTACCTCGGGCTGGAACCGTGGTTGGTCAAGTCCTGTAAGGTTATTTCCAATAATTCCTTTGTATCAATTTAAGGTTCTAACAGCACCTTGGCTTTTTCAAAAAGCGCCAATCTCCTGTGCAAGGCTTTCTGAATTTCTGAAGCTACCGTCTTTATTAAAAACGTTGACTATCTTTGCTCCAATTTTTTCGGGAACATTCCATACGTCCAAGGAACGCATCTGTTTATTTAGGACAGACTCGTCAAAATCAGCTCGTTGCATTGTGGCTTTACGTGCCAAACCCCTATCCCCATCAAACCAGAAAATATCAAAACCATATCGATCTATCATTTTCACAATATTCATTGTTTCTTTATCTGGACTAAAACCCCATGTGGCAATAATGTCTTTAGATTGAGAAAAATGTTTTTCTATAAATTTTTCTGGTGACTCCAATATTTTTGAGGTACGAGGATTTTCCTCCATGTCTATATGGACATAATTGTGATTCTTTTCAAGAAAGCGTAATGTATCATGACCTTGGCAACACTAAAAGAGGTAGAATACTAAAATGTCATATACAACAAACCCACATATGGGAAAAGTGAGGAGAGATGCGGTTAATTTAGTGAAGTATCGAGGTTGGTCGATGCGGAAGGTAGCTTTGCGATATGGAGTAGAGCCAAGCACCATCTCAAGATGGTGTAAGCGTCCTTTCGCTACCGGATGGCATGAATTACCTACTCAATCATCTCGCCCAAAGACTATCCCCAACGCTTTGAAAAAAGAGATTGTAGAAGCAATCATAGAGAAAAGAATCGGTCGCCGAAGATGCGGTCAGCATATCTGTCACGAACTCAAAAGAGAAGGAATACATGTGAGCCTGCCTTCAGTCCAGAGAACTCTCGATCGGCTTGGATTTCTGAAAAAGCGTTCTCCGTGGAAACGTCCACATGATGCAACTCCAAGACCGATAGTTTTAAACGCTGGAGCCTTAATACAGCTTGATACAGTGCACATCTTGACTCCGGATGGTACTCGAATATATATCTACACATTGATTGATCTTTTCTCTAGGTGGGCGTATGCGGAGGCAGTAGAAAAAATCGGAGCGAATGAAAGTGTTTTGTTTGTGAAAAGAGCAGTTTCAAAAGCACCATTTAAATTTGAAATGATTCAAACAGACCATGGCAGTGAATTTTCAACTTGGTTTACCCATTCTATGTGGCAGCTAAAAATCAAGCACCGACATTCCAGGGTTCGCCAATCAAATGACAACGCCCACATTGAAAGATTTAATCGAACAATCCAGGAAGAATGCTTAGATCGCACGACTCACACCATTTCCGAATTTAAAAAATCGCTTGCTGAATATCTGCCATATTACAATACACAAAGAATTCACATGGGAATTAATTATCAAACTCCGGAAGAAGTGTTGCGAAGGTGTTGATTATTTTTCGGAAAGTCACCCAAGGTTGTTTTTCCTGTTCCTGGTATTCCAACAATTAATATAAGTCTTCTCTTCATGTTTTTATCTTCTTCGTGATAACTCTAAGATTCAGAGAGGGAGGGATTCGGTCACAGATAATTTTCTGCTGAAAATTTCCGCGACCCCGACTCGGCACCGTCGTGCCTGCGTCTTTCGAATCCGCGTTACGTCCCGAAGCTGATTTCGGGACTACGCCTCGCTCCCTCCGTTTCGGGCGAAAGTGAAAATTGGCGGTGTTTCTTGGACGAAGTTCGAACATTGTATGAGCAAAATCCGCAGGATTTTGACGACTGACGCACGCGCCGAGCGCGTGGTGGCTCGAAATCCCAATCGTACGCGCGGAGCGCGTGCCAACGCCAACCCTGCACGCCTCGCACGCTCCCTCTGGTCGCGTGTACAAAACCAAAAATTTCCTTACCAATCCATTTTCGGCGGGGGGTGTGG
>PCWC01000041.1 GCA_002787175.1 Parcubacteria group bacterium CG11_big_fil_rev_8_21_14_0_20_39_22
TCATTCTTCCATTGTATCACCAACAGGGCGAGACAGGGATGCGGAAACTCACTCCATCCCCGCCCTTACGGGACGGGGAATTTGCGTGGATTAAAAATTCTTTGAAAATTAAAAACTGAAAATTGAAAATTATCCTCTCCTGCTACAAGTTAAATGATTCGAGTTACATGTTTTATGCTTGACCCTCAATGCTTTTGCACCGCAAAGCTTTAGCGTAGTGGAGTTATGAATAAGTGAGGTTTTGAGGCTGTCGGTTGTAATTTCTTACCTTTAGAATCCATAAGCCGACTTACCCAAAAGGTAGGCAACCTGGTTGCCTACCTTTTGGATTTGGGATTGTGATTTTGTTCTTATTTTGCAAGCTATTTTAGCAAAACTAATTTTGAAATCTAACGGAAAAAGTGGGTAAATTTTGAGCACACGACAAACAATTATATGTAAAAAATGCCTTGGCTGGATTTTTTCTAAAACAGGTATATGATTACGGTATTGATATGAACAAGGCTCTAACATTAGTTTTGATATTAGCGATAGCGGGTATTGCAACGCTGAGCGGTTTTGATGTTGTGCTGTCTAATTCTGTGGACAACCCTTGTGTAGTATCTATAGCACAGAAAACTATTTGTCCAGAAGATCAAAATTTCCTACCACAGTACTCATCTTACCTAAATACAATAAAGAGCTTTACTGAAACCTCGACTTTAATCTTCTTTGTCTTCTTAATACTCGCTCTTTCTTTTTTACTAAAGGGGGAAGTTCTTTCGAAAGTGAAGTCTCTCAATAACTCGTTCTTAGATTCGTCTTCAAAACTTAAAGTCTTAAACGAATCATTTTTGTACAGTGCTCTGAAAAAAATAAGAAAGTGGTTATCTCATTTAGAGTTTAGTCCATCTGCTTAGACCGACGAGGTTATTTAAACCTCGTATTCTCGTACGCCGCTTCTAATTAGCGGTTTTTAACTCTTATCAAATTACTCTAACCCATTTGAGTTACGAAGATAACTCAAAATAAACCACAAATGAAAAGCAAAATAATGTTATGGGTGACTGTCTCTATCTTAAGTTTGATCCCAGATATCGCCTTTGCAGATTCTATCCAGGGATTTGTACCTGGAATCATCGTCATAGCTGCAATTGTCGATAGTATAAATCCTTGTGCATTCTCTGTACTTCTGCTTACAATCGGCTTTTTAGTTAGCTTAAAGTCAACTCCAAAAAAGATACTGCTGGTTGGACTTATCTATGTTTCTGGAATATTTATTTCCTACCTCCTTATCGGACTCGGCATACTAAATGCATTAAAGTTATTCGACATACCTCACTTTATGTCGAAAATCGGCGCGTTAATTGTCATATCACTTGGAATAATAAGTATTCTCGGTCACTACTTCCCTTCCTTCCCGATAAAACTAAAAATTCCACAGGTCGCACATAGCAAAATCGCAAAACTCATTCACAACTCAACCTTGCCGGCTGCACTTTTACTCGGAGGACTTGTTGGCCTTGCAGAATTTCCCTGCACTGGAGGACCGTATCTTATGATACTCGGGCTTCTGTATGACTCCACAACTTACCTTAAAGGCGTTATTTATCTTGTGATTTATAACCTGATATTCGTCGCTCCACTTATCTTGCTTGTGGTAATTTCAAGTAATAAAAAAGTGTTGGAGAGGATTGAATATATACAGACAAGGTTCAAACACCACATAAGTCTTGTGGGAGGATTGGTTATGATAGCTCTCGGTTTAATAATACTAATGTTTTAAAAAAATTATGAAAAATATAAACGAACTCATTAAGAAGATTGAAATCGAAAAGAAAAATGGTGAAATCGATCTCTCCAGCGATGAGGACTTGAGTATTGCTGTTATGAATCTTGTGAGTCTGGAAGAACATCTATACTTTACCGCCAAACGCACAAGCAACGATTCGTACTTTGATCTTTTGGGAGAAGCACGAGAAATTCGTAAGGAAATGATGAGAAAACTTCTCCCGAAAGAAAAGTACGAGGGAGAAACTTGGTGTGCAACCAAGCATTTGCTTGCCTCTTCGATGCGATTGTACGAAGTTGGTACAAAGTGTACAGCAAGTGGCAAAAAGGAAGACGCAAAGGATATGTACGACACCTCTTTCAAGCTATACAATTTGTTTATGGGCCTTAGATTGAAGTTGATATCGATTTCCGAGGCAAAGGAAACCTTGAGAGAAGAGAAATTGATGTCATTATCTGATATTATTAATAAATTAAGTAACTGTTGTGATGAATAAAAATAATCTGTATTTAGTAGTAGCAATAATCCTTTCTGTCATTGTTGTTGTCACGGCGGTTTTGTACAAAAATAATGAAGTAGAGGGGTCTGAAGTTACAGATGAGTTTGTAGCGTGCCTTAATAAAAATGAGGTGGTGATGTATGGTGCATACTGGTGTCCTCATTGTGATAATCAAAAGAAATTATTCAGGGATAAGTGGGAAAATGTAAGTTATGTTGAATGTACTGAGGACCCCAACCTCTGTATAGAAAAAGAGATAAAGGGCTATCCGACTTGGATAATCGGAGATAATAAATATTTGGTCGGAGTTCAGTCTATGGAGAGTTTGGCTCAGGCAACAGGATGCGAGATGTGAGATTGTATAACCTTACAACAAACGACCTACGACCGACAACATACAGCTAACAACTCTTCTCGTGCTATATGTTACAAGCTACATATTTTTGTTCCTTGCCTCAACTTCATCTTGGGATTAGAATTTGACTATAAAAACAAAAGCTTGTTTTGAAATTGCAGGCAAAATAAGCGACTGTATTTACAAACTAACACCAAAAGTATGTATTCATTTAAAAACGCAAGCATCTTTTTGCTTCGTGTATCACTCGGTTGGCTTTTCTTTTATGCCGGAATTACCAAAGTACTTGACCCTTCGTGGTCGGCGGCGGGTTACCTCAACAACGCCTCGACCTTTAGTTCGTTTTTTGCCTGGTTTGCTTCGCCTGATATTCTACCAATTACAAACTTCATAAATCAATGGGGTCTTACTCTTATAGGTGTGGCGTTGATTTTGGGAATCTTCGTGCGGTTTGCTTCAATTGGTGGCGCTGTTATGATGACTCTCTATTACTTTCCTGTTCTTAACTTCCCACATATTCCACCACATTCATACATAGTCGATGAACACATAGTATATATTTTCGCTTTCTTGGTCCTATTTGCCTTAAATGCCGGCAAAATATTCGGGCTTGATGGATTTCTCGAAAACAATAAGAGAGGCGGCTTTAGACCTCTGTAACATTAAAGCTGTTTCTTAGAACATACGCAAATGGATGAATTCGAGGCGCACAACGATTTTATCCTGAGTACTATTCTTATAGAGCGAAGGATAAAATGCCGCAGTTTGAATTAAATTTACCTTGAGGTATACTCTGTATTCTATGAGGAAGGCACTATTCTTGTTTTTGGCTCCAATATTTATACCAATGGCTATATTTCTACACTTCACTTTTGAATGGTGGAGCGATCTTTGGAACGATTGAGAAGACCCTTTGGTTATAGAAGTCACATAAAAACTCCGCAAGAGCGGAGCTTTTATATTTTGTAGAAATCTTACGACCTACATCATAGGAGCTGATTGCCCATTTGACATAGATGAAGACTTTGATTCTCCACAGCAAGCTCTGCAACCTTTTTTGTGAGTAAGAATCTCCACAATAGCAGCAAGACCTACGAGAAGGTAAATGACCTTTGCCACCATACTTTCCATTCCTCCTACAAGGGCGCCAATATCGGTTCCAAATAGAGCATAAACGCCCCAGTTAAGACCTCCGACAATAAGAAGAATGAAAGTTACTATATGTAGTCCTTTCATATTTTTAATATTTTAAGGTTAATAATTTCGACTTTATATCTACATTTTACCCCGTTTATGTTCTAAAAGTTGGGGAAAACTTGGGACTGTAAAATAAAGTGTGTCTGATAACATAGAGTAATCTATCAATTAATCAGACAAAAATGAAAAAGAATCTAAAAACAAAAACT
>PCWC01000104.1 GCA_002787175.1 Parcubacteria group bacterium CG11_big_fil_rev_8_21_14_0_20_39_22
CACAAAAATTGGTCGAAGTTTCCGGTTCACCAATTTTCATTTATTAACAGGGATGAGACACACTAATCTTTACAGACCCAAATGAAGTGATTATGTTTTACTGAAAATGTGGTAAAATCCAAATCATGGAAAATGATAATAGAGATAATAAGATGGAAAAAATAGTGTCGCTTTGTAAGCGAAGAGGTTTTGTGTATCAAGGGTCGGAGATTTATGGGGGTATGGCGGGTCTTTATGATTTTGGTCCGTACGGAACCGAGCTTCTTTTTAATATCAAAGCGTCGTGGTGGAACGCGAATGTGAATACTCGTGAGGACTATGTAAAGATTGACTCTGCTATTTTTAAAGACCCTCGGGTATGGGAGGCATCGGGGCATATTGGTAGTTTTTCTGATCCACTTGCTGAATGTAAAAAATGCAACACTCGCATCAGGGTTGATAAAGAACTTGCGAAGATTGGCGAAAAAGCCGATGAAAAGATGTCCGAAGAGGAGCTTAATAAGGTGTTTGACGCCAATAGAGACAGAATTGTTTGTCCTAAGTGTGGAAAGAAAGATTTTTCAGTAGCACGTGCTTTTAATCTGCTTGTAAAATCTAATCTTGGAGACTTCACGAATGATAATAACAACCCGACCTATTTGCCCGGCGAAGCCAGTCAGGGAATCTATTTGAATTTTAAGAATGTTATCGATACAACAAGGATGCGTGTGCCGTTTGGCATTGCACAGATAGGTAAGGCTTTTCGAAATGAGATTTCCCCGAGAAGCTTTTTGTTTAGAACAAGAGAATTAGAACAGGCAGATACACAGTATTTTGTACGTCCGAATGAAAACAAGGAGGCGTATGAGCGGATAAAAAAAGACCGATTCGATTGGTATTTGAGTTTGGGAATAAAAGAAGAAAATCTTCGCTTCAAGCAACACGAGAACTTGGTTTTCTATGCCTCGGATGCGTGGGACATTGAGTACAACTATCCTTCTTTGGGATTTGATGAAGTGGAAGGGATTCACGATAGAACGGATTATGATCTTACACAGCATTCAAAACATTCTGGTACTGATCTTTCCTACACCGACCCTTATACCGGAGAAAAGTACATACCATGGATTTTGGAAACTTCGATGGGTATTGGAAGAGTCTTTCTCGCAGTTATATCTGAAGCCTATGATGAAGATGAATTGGGAGGAGAGAAGCGTACCGTGCTTCGACTTCCTTCGCATTTGGCACCGGTGAAGGTGGCGGTCTTTCCTTTGCTTAAAAACAAGCCAGAATTGGTGGCGAAGGCGAGAGAGGTATATGGGATGCTTAAAAAAGAATTTGGAGCAGTGGAGTTTGATGACAATGGCAATATTGGCAAAAGATACAGACGACAGGATGAAATCGGTACACCTGCTTGTGTTACCGTGGATTTTGATACGCTTGAAGGCGATACTGTTACTATAAGAAACAGGGATAGTGGGGAACAGGAGAGGTTGCCGGTAAATGAGTTGGTGAAATATTTTAGAAGTTTACTTGGATAGTCTTACGCTTGATATAATAAGAAAGCCCTTGATTACGTTGCCGTAATCAAGGGTCTTTTAGTATTTTTCTAAGGTCGTGTCTTTTGCCTCTTTAAGAATTTGTAAGGGCTCCATTTGAAGCTCTTTTTGGATTCTATCCATCTCCTCATGATCTGCGGGAGAGGGACTCTTCTTAAGAGCCAAACTGGCATACCTTAGAATTTGTTGTTTTCTTTTCGGCATACCAAAATAACTATACACTACTTTTGTACTTTTTGCAAGGTATCAGCGAAAGCATACAATAACGCAAAACGACCAACCTGACTGCGATTATTGAGGTCGATACTCTGAGCCCAGGAGGTATCTTTTGATTTTATTCTTAAATTTCGAATGAAGATTTTAACTGAATCGATGGTGGCGTTGTGGCTACGTGTGCGGGAATTGTCGAGCTCTTGTCGTTCTTCTGGGTCGATTCCTTCTTCACTTGCTAAATATGAATCGAGGTTCATTACCGAGATTGCGTAATCTTTGCATTTGTCGGTCATTTCCTCGAGTAATTCTTGGAGGTCCTCGTCGCCCTCAGAGAGTTTTTCCAGGTAATCAGGCGAAACCGGCAATTTACCCAGATGGTCCTCATTCTTGAGCGCTACTTGTTCTATGTCCATAGGTATTTTTTCCATATAATTAGTATAACAAAATCTGTTAGATCATCAACGGTGGAAAGTTAAAAGAATAGAGGTTCACAGGATAAATGTTACATTATTTCGGCGGATTGGCGGTGCTAAATTTGCGAGAAAGAGTTTTTTGCTTTAGGATAAGCAGTAATGAAGGCATACAAAAAGGTTCTAAAAAATGGTCTGCGCGTAGTCGTAGTACCGATGAAAGATAATCCGACTGTGACAGTGATGGTCTTGGTTGAAGCTGGGTCTAAATATGAAGATAAGGAAAATAACGGACTTTCTCATTTTCTTGAGCATATGTGTTTTAAGGGTACTACAAAACGTCCTAATACAAATGATGTGGCGTTGGAACTCGATAAACTCGGTGCCGAGTACAATGCTTTCACTTCTCAGGAATACACAGGATATTACGGTAAAGTGGGTAGACGTTCTTTTAAAAAGGCATTGTCTATAGTGTCAGACTTGTATTTAAATCCGCTTTTTAAGGCGGAAGAGATTGACCGTGAGAGGGGAGTTATCATCGAGGAGATAAATATGTATGAAGATTCACCACAGAGAACCGTACATGATGTTTTTATGGACCTTCTATACGGTGGCCAAAGTGCAGGTATGACAATACTCGGTCCTAAAGAAAATATACGGAAATTCAAGAGCGAAGATTTTAGGGAATATCGCGATAAGTATTATGTTGCTGAAGCTACTACTGTAGTCGTCGCGGGCGATGTAGAAAAGCAGGATGTTTTTGAGGAAGTAGAGAAAGCATTTTCTGGAATTACTACAAGCAAAAAGGTACAAAAAAAGAAAACAAAAGATTTGCAGAAGGCACCCGCGATGGCTTTGCGTTATAAAAAGACGGACCAGTCGCATTTGGTTGTCGGTGTCCGTTCGCTACCGCTGTCGCATAAAGATTATCTTACCGTTGAGGTCCTTATGGGAATACTCGGTGCCGGTATGAGTTCAAGGCTTTTCTTTAAACTTCGGGATGAAATGGGTGTTTGTTACTATGTAAGAGCTTTCAATGACGGCTATACTGATCATGGTTCTGTGGGTGTTTGGGCGGGTGTGAATGTTGCTCGAACCAAAGAAGTTGTTGAGGTAATACTGGGTGAATTTAAGAAATTGAAGGACGAACTTGTTTCTGAAGATGAACTCAAGAAAGTGCAAGAGTATATGATAGGCACAATGAATTTGAGGCTTGAACCGTCGGATTCTTTGGCAGACCACTTTGGATTTCAAGAAATATTCAATCTTTCGATTAAGACTCCTAAGGAGTTGTCTAAGGAGATTCGTGCGGTCACAGCAAAAGATGTGCAACGTCTTGCTAAGAAATTATTTGTATCTAAAAATTTGAATCTCGCCGTCGTCGGTCCGTTTAAGGATAAAGATAAAGAGAGTTTTAACAACTTACTTAAGGTTTAATTGAAAGTGACAGTGGTCTGACCACTGTCACTTTATTAATAGGCAGACTAACTCACAACTAACAACCCCACTTCGCCCAGAGGCTACGCGGGGCAAGCATAAAACATTTAACTTGGATCATTTAACCTGTAACGCGAGAGAATAATTTACAATTTATAATTTTCAATTTTCAAATATGGAAGCCATATAAACTCCTCGGCTCGGAAATGTGAGAAATCAGAATTTCTCCCACTTCTCTCGCCCTACGTCGCTTATAATTTTTAATTCCCAAATTTCCAAACAAAAGGAATGTTACCAAATCAACGAATGAAATTCTAATCTGGGACTGTAAAATAAAGTGTGTCTGATAACATAGAGTAATCTATCAATTAATCAGACAAAAATGAA
>PCWC01000015.1 GCA_002787175.1 Parcubacteria group bacterium CG11_big_fil_rev_8_21_14_0_20_39_22
AGGCGGGGCGACGGACTCGCCCGCGCGGAGGAGGGGTCTGGGGAGGAATCCGCGCGGGCTTCGGCTTTCTTTTTTGAAAAAATTGGCGGCTGAATTCATAAATATAGTATATCCTATTTTGGGATTATACCACAATAGGATATATCATAGAAGTATCTATGAGCAGGTCAATTTACTCCAAAGACTATAAGGAAATCATAGAACGCTTGAAAAAAGCGCGTATTGAGGCTGGGCTTGCCCAACAAGAGGTTGCCGACAAGCTCAGCAAACCGCAGTCGTATATCTCAAAAATTGAGTCCGGTGAAAGACGGCTTGATGTTGCAGAAATTAAGAAATTTGCCGTAATCTACAAAAAAGATATTTCCTTTTTCATAAAATAGCCATGCCAAAAATCCTTTCAAAAAAAGAAGCTGTTGAATTTCTCGGTCTTGATGAAAAGACTTTTGCTAACTACTTCAAAAATGCCGCAGAATTCCCATGTCTTAAAAGAAATGGTGGGAGAGGCAGATTTTATTTTGACGAGAGTATGCTTCGTAAATGGAAAGAGGGCTTGGTGTGGAGAACTGTTGAATTAGATAAAGAGGATTATACGCTGTGTTTAGATTTTGCCCTTGCCCAGCATTTTAGAAACTATGTCCAATCGGACTTTGGTACAGGACGTCAGCGAGAATTTGGACAGAAAATCACAAACTGGGTTAAAGGGCAATTAGGAGAAGTTGCCGTTAAAAAATTCCTAAAAAGAGAATTTGATCTAAATATTGAACTTGATTTTGATATTCGTGATGAAATCGTACTCCAAGATATAACCGGAGTTGAGGACAAAGGAAAAATGAGAACACCGAAAATTGGCGTTGGGATAAAGTCGTCCAAACCCAAAAGTGCCTTTTTGGTGCTTGGGGAAAATGAAATCAAAATCAAAGAACGCAGATCAGATATTTATATTTACTGCCGCCCCGACATTCCTGACGACCACCTGTTGAGACTTACAAAAGAAGAAATTAACGAGGCAGTAAAAAATAAACCTCACTACTCCAAATACAAAGATTTGATGCCAGACTTTGTAAATATACCCTGCGAAGTTGCGGGGTGGTGCCGCTACACTGACTTAAGAGAAGCAAAAGAAATTCCAGGACAGGAATTTGATGGTATTCGGTTCGTTAAAGAGTCCGGTCTCTTGAAAAAATCAAAAAAAGATTGGGAGGAACTTATAAAGCAACTGTAGCTCCCACTTTTACATCATCAAACAGGCTCGCTATCTCTCTCGCATTAGCTTCTCCATTAGTAAGTTTTGACTCAATCGAATCGTAAGGAATTCCGGCAAAAGTTTTTAGCACAGCGGAAATAACTGCTTGTGCTCCAACTGGAGGCACAGCCATACCGATTTGTTTTCTCGCGCTTTCTTTGGAGCCTTCAAACACAAAGTTATCGGGGAAAGATTGTAGCCGCGCTCGTTCTCGGTTTGTAAGAGCGCGATGTTCTGACCAGTGATAAACATGCGTTCCGCCACCTCCGCTTCCGGTAATCGTATAGGCGGGTTTTTTGGGGTCTAGTCTTTTATAAATCTGACTCATGCGAGCACCTTTCACATTTAGTCTCAAGTGTTGGGGTATTCCCTCATACCAAGCATTTTCTCCAGCGGGAATATGCTTTAGTCGCTCTACAACGCCCGCAGATTGTTTGGTGAGTTCGTTATTTTGCGCGTTATCTGGTATTTGTGGATTTTCTATTGCCTCTTTCGCACTCACATAATTATATTTTGTAGTCGGAGCGGGAACTTTGAATTTTAATCCTAAATCTTTTCTTATACCGATAATAACAATTCGGTGTCTTTGTTGTGGCACTCCATATTCTTCAAACTTATATAAGTGTGGCGTGAGAACATAACCTTTTCCTGCCGAACCGAGGTCTTTCAAAATTTGCTTAAAAGCATTGCCTCCATTTGCGCTTTGTAAGCCACTAACATTTTCTGCAATGAACCATTTTGGATTGTGTGTGTTTATTGCTCTGACCCCATGAGAATAAAGAGGGCCAAATTTTCCGTCAAAACCTTTTTGTTCACCAACTACACTAAAGTCATTGCAAGGAAACCCAAAAGCAAGCACATCAAACTTCGGCACTTTTTCAAAATTTATTTCTTGAACAGGGGCGCAAACAACACTTTTTTCATTTCCGTTGTGAATATTGCGAGCGTATGTTTTACAGGTATCGGCATCGTAGTCGTTTGCCCAAATAGGCTCAATACCATAGATAGTATTTTCATTTTCGGCAAAAGACCGGATTGCGCCAAGAGCGAGTCCGCCGGGGCCGGAAAATAATTCTGCTAACTTAAATTTGATTTCTTTTTTCTTCATAAAATCTATAATCCTATTTTAGCATATTATTGCTCGATGTTCTTCACAACCTCAACAACCTTGCCACTTATTCTAAAATCATCGTTTTTATGAATGAAGATTGGGGAATATTCCTGTGTTGATTCTGATAGCAGGGCGATTCTAGAATTATTCTTATCCAAACGATATTTTTTAATGTTAGCCATGCCATCAATAACAGATACGACATAATCACCATCGCGTGGTAAAGTGTTTTCGCTATCCACAATAACAAAATCTCCGCTCTCTACATTCTTACCGCCAATATCTGCTCTATTGAGAGAGTTGCCCTCTGCTCTTAAAGCGAAAACACTTTTTTTGTTTGGGGCAAGTCGTTTGGATATTTTCAAATATCCTTCAATATTTTGATCAGCGTAAATAGTCGCCGGGCCACAATTAGCGGCACCGACTATTGGAATTGAAACAAAAATATCTCCAGCCTTTGCTTTATTGCTAATTCTGTTGATTTTTTTATTTTTTCTATCAATCAAAATAAAACCTTTTCTTTCCAGCTGGGAGAGGTGATGTTTAATTTTTTGGGGGAGTTTTTCTCCTATCAACTTTCCAACTTGGCGCAGTGTAAGACCGCCAATATTCTTATCATCAATCACTTTGAGTAGCTTTTCTTGTATTGTATGCATATTAGTATTATAGTGGAGATGTCAAAGATATGCAAAAAGTTATCCACAGACAATTAACATATGACAGAGTTGACAGATTCCCCTCTGCCGCATAAAATACTAGTATTCCGATGATCTGAAAAGACCATGCGGTCGACGGCAAAAAATAAACATAAAGTACAAACAACCATGACAAATACAAAAGAATCTATCAAGGTAGACATAAAAGCGTATATCCAGAATAACGGAGGGGCATATTCCGATTGGTATGTCGGCATAGCCTCCGACCCTAAAGAGCGTCTTTTCACCGACCACAATGTTAGTGAAAAGGGTGGGGCGTGGATTTATCGTGAAGCCGAGAGCTCAAGCGCCGCGCGTGAAGTTGAGGAATACTTCATAAATACGCTCGGTACCGATGGTGGCTCCGGTGGCGGGGACTATTCCACAAAGTCCGTCTACGCTTACAAAAAAACCTCAACCACTAAAGAATAATTATCAAGGTCGAACATCTAATCTAATAAATACTTACTATGTCAGAAACATCATCACATAAAAACGCAAAAACTCGCGGTCTCCGCGGGTCAAAAACCGAAGTGCAAATTCGAGGCAATCGGCGACTTGACGCTGTTAGTCCAACGGTTGCACGCGAAGTGGAAAGGAGTAGTGGGTCGAAGTCGCTAGCAAAAGCTGTACGACGACTAAATACCCAAACCAACAAGAAAAAAGAGTTGTTGGTACCAACTCCAAATCTTGACAAAGCCAAACAGGTTGCACAGAAAGTTGCAAAAGGAAAAATCCTGATACAAAATCTATCCAGGACACAGAGGCGATTTGTTAAATAATTCAGCCGCCAATTTTTTCAAAAAAGAAAGCCGAAACCCGCGCGGATTCCTCCCCAGACCCCTCCTCCGCGCGGGCGAGTCCGTCGCCCCGCCTCCTTTGCCCCAGAAAAATAGTGGCGGGGCGTATCATTTCAGATTTCGCTTC
>PCWC01000025.1 GCA_002787175.1 Parcubacteria group bacterium CG11_big_fil_rev_8_21_14_0_20_39_22
CATTTAGGAAAATATTTAAACGGCATGATACCCATCGAGAAATTGAACTATTATTTATCAACAGTGTCACCCTTGAAGGTTAACTAAACAGCACTCGAGGTAGTCTGACTAACTCCGCTGCGGAGTTAGTCAGACTACCTTCAACCTTCTATTCTTCCTTTCCTCTTAACAGCTAACACCTAAAAGCTAATAACTATTCTTTCGCTTCACTCCAATCCATTTTTCGTGTACTATTGTCGTATATGAAGGGAGAAATATCTAATTCTATGAGACAATCAAAGCTTTTTACAAAGACACGAAGAGAAGCACCAAAGGACGAAATCTCGAAAAATGCCGAGCTTCTTATAAGAGCCGGCTTTATACATAAAGAAATGGCTGGGGTATACGATTTTCTACCGCTCGGTTTGTTGGTAATTGAAAAAATAAAAAATATAGTCAGAGAGGAAATGGACAAAATCGGTGGACAGGAAATACAAATGTCATCCCTCCAGCGCAAAGAGCTTTGGGAGAGGACCGATAGGTGGAGTGATAAGAATGTAGATGTTTGGTTTAAGTCGAAACTAAATTCTGGTGGGGAAGTCGGGTTTGGGTGGTCGCACGAAGAACCGATTACAGATATGATGAAAAACTATATTGGAAGCTATCGTGACTTACCGATATATCCGTACCAGTTTCAATCTAAGCTCCGCAACGAACTCCGGGCAAAATCGGGAATAATGAGAGGCAGGGAATTTCTGATGAAGGATATGTATTCGTATACAACTGATGAAAAATCCCATCAGGAATTTTATGATTCAGTTATTGAAGCTTATCATCGAATTTTTGAAAAATTAGGAATTGGAGATATAACCTACCTTACTCTCGCTTCCGGAGGTGCTTTTACACAGTTTAGTCACGAATTTCAAACTATTACCGAATCGGGAGAGGATGTGATATATCTCGAGAGAGAGAAAAAAATAGCGGTCAATAAGGAGGTACTGAATGATGAGGTACTTAAAAAGGAGGGTATTGAACGGGGTAACCTTGAAGAGGTGAAGGCAGCAGAAGTTGGTAATATTTTTGATTTCAAGGATATCAAATCAAAGGAACTCGGACTGTATTTTAAGGACGAAAAAGGAGAGGAGAAGCCGGTACACCTCGGCTCTTATGGCATAGGTATAACCAGAATTATGGGCACGATAGCGGAAATTTTCTCTGATGATAAAGGTCTTGTCTGGCCGAAAAACATATCGCCATTTGATGTCCATCTGATTTCAGTAGGAGCCGAGAAAAGTGAAGCCGTCAAGACGGCAGTAGATAAGCTTTATGATAACCTAAATAGTAAAGGACTGACGGTTCTTTATGATGATAGAGATTTGCGTCCCGGGGAGAAGTTTGCCGATAGCGATCTTATAGGAATACCGACACGCTTTATAATAAGCGAAAAAACTCTGGAGCAGGGAAAGATTGAGGTCAAAGATAGAGAGACTGGTAAGGTCGAAATGTTGGAAGAGGAGGATGCTGTCTCGATACTTGGTAAGTAGAATCTTTTAATTCTGATTTTGTAAATTTAGATAGGTAAAACAACGTGTTCGATAAATTAAAGGCAAAACTGAATAAGTATGTCTCCAATGACATAGGTATAGACCTGGGTACTGCAAATACACTGGTCTATGTTCGTGGTGAAGGAATAGTGGTAAACGAACCTTCTGTTGTTGCTGTAAATCAAAAGACAGGTCAGGTGGTGGCAGTCGGAACTCAGGCAAAAGATATGTTGGGACGTACTCCTGCACATATCACTGCTGTAAAACCGCTTGTTGGCGGTGTCATTTCTGATTTCGAAGTAACAGAGGAGATGATTGCTTATCTTCTTCGAAGAGTAGAGGGTGATTCAAGGAAACTACTCGGTCCGAGAGTTGTGGTCGGCGTGCCTTCCGGGGTTACAAATGTCGAATCGCGTGCGGTAAGAGACGCCACAAAAAACAACGGCGCAAGAGAAGTCTATGTCGTCGAAGAACCAATGGCTGCAGCTATCGGCATACGACTCCCTGTAAAGGATCCTATCGGAAATCTCATAGTAGATATTGGAGGAGGAACGTCGGATGTTGCTGTTATATCACTTGGAGGTATTGTGAGATCAAAGAGTTTGAAAGTGGCGGGTGACAAGCTAAATGAAGACATAATATCTTATATCAGAACAGAATTTAAAATTTTGATAGGTGAAAAAACCGCAGAAAATATAAAAATTACAATTGGTTCCGTTTTACCGACGAGTGAGCCGTTAGAAGCCTCGATAAAAGGTCGAGATCTTATAACAGGTCTTCCTCGAGAAGTTATTGTTACCGATTCTGATGTACGAGAAGCGATTTCAGGATCAATCGATATTTTAATAGAATCGGTAAAGGAAGTTCTTGAAACCACTCCGCCGGAAATAGTGTCGGACATAATGAATCGAGGTGGACATCTTGTCGGAGGAGGTGCTCTCATAAGAGGGATAGATGAGCTCCTCGCTGAATATATTAAAATACCTTTTACCATCGCAGATGATCCTTTGTCTGCCGTCGGACGTGGCGCAGGAATCATTTTGGAGGATTTAAAAAAGTACGAGGAAGTGCTTATTCAAAATGAAGATGACTTACCACCTAAGAAGTAGAAACAAAGTAGGGAAGCGGAAGCTCTTGCCTCTTATTGTCACTCTCGTTTTAGTCGGGTCGTTTTCACTTGTCGCTATAGGAGCACCACGGCTTGTCGGTGGACCCCTTCATTATATCGCTCTTCCTATATGGAAACTAAGGCAATTTGCAGACAATACGATAGCTGATTTGCTGGTAACATTTGGAGAAAAACAGAAGCTTCAGGACGAAATTGAACTCCTTCGTCTCAAGGAGCGCTCAAACGAAATCTCCATACTATCGGCTGAACAATACAGAAGAGAAAATGAGGAGCTTAAAAAGACGCTTGGTCGTGATAAGCCAGATAGACGAATCTTGACAGCGGTCCTTGCTGCCCCACCGATATCACCCTATGACACACTTGTGATAGATGTCGGTAAGAACAAAGATATAGAGACAGGAATGCCTGTGCTTTTTGACGATGTTGCCATCGGTACTGTAAGTGAAGTCTACGGTAAAACATCGGTAGTTACTTTGTTCTCTTCTCCTAAAGAGAGGCACGAGGTCCTTATCGGAGAGAGTGACACAAGAGCTCTTGCCGAGGGTACGGGCGGTGGAGGATTTGTCGTTACTCTACCGAAAGGTACAAAAGTCAGAGTCGGTGATTTAGTCAGGACTCCGGGGCTATTTGTCACAATAATCGGCACTATCGAAGAAATACAATCAAATGAAGCAGATTCACTCGAACGGGCGTTTATAAAAAGTCCTGTAAATGTCTCACAAGTCTCGTGGCTTGAGGTTTCAACCGAGTCTCCGCTACCCGAAGAAGTGCTTAAGGACGAGTAAAAATCACAATGATTACCGAATTTTTAAATTCAAAATTATTTAGGGTATTTTACGACCTTATATTTTTCCTATCGATTTTTACTCTGCCGTGGTGGATAGTAGCGATTATGGCGATAGTAGGACTTTTGATTTTTAAAGTCTTTTATGAATTCTTAATATCGGCTTTTGTTTATGAAAATACTTACGGTGCGTCAGATTATGATTTTTATGGCATTCCTCTTTTATTTATAGCTGCTGGCTTGATATTTGTTATTATCTTCTACGTTAAAAAACAGAGTAAATTCTCAAATTAGAGATTTTCTTGTAATGTTTTAGCGACAGGATGGTTTGGTATTGTGGTCGGCGTAATAGATAATAAATAAATGATACCCAAATATTTCTGAATTTTTGGCGAATTTTGACTAAAATTCTGTGGTTCCGTATTTCT
>PCWC01000076.1:0-3752 GCA_002787175.1 Parcubacteria group bacterium CG11_big_fil_rev_8_21_14_0_20_39_22
AAAAGATAGACGCTTTAGAGTGATTAGTGGGTTATTGAGAAAAGGATAAATAGCCCCCGAAAAGTTTCTATACTCCTAAATTTATCTTTCATTTTTTGCATATTTTCTAACAAACATTGTGGGTTGCCGTTCAAGACTGCTATCGAAGTACGAAACATAAAATTTAAAACTCACAAGGTTCATAAATTTATTTTACAACTCCATCTCCCATCTTCCAATTTCAACTTCCTGCTTCTCGTTTTATCTCTTCCCAATAGTTAATTAAAATTATTTACATTCATTAAAACTGAAATAATTAAAGACACGAATGAAATGAATAAAGCCCAGACAGCAAATCGTTGTTCTTCTGCCTGATATAAAAAATACCCTAATTTACTTTTCCCTTTAGTGGTCAACACGACGGATTCAGTATCCACTTCTCTTGCTGTGCCTCTAAGATGTATAGAAAAATCACCGTCTTGAATGATGTCGTATTCTTGAGATTTCTGGATATTAATTGCTATTAATCCATCCAATTCCATCCTTTTTAATTCTGCTCTGATACTATTTCCTGAGAGTTGTAGAGGGTTAATATCGGTAAGCTTTTTAATGATAAACCTATAGTTGGGGAAAGCCATAAATTCTCTGACCTCTTGGTAAACGTCATTTCCATATAAAGGTTTCTCATAGTCATTTCTCAAAAGAATATCTCTTTCGAGATCTCTGTAATACTCTTCACATTCTTCACTTGAAGAATGTGGTCCAAGTCCATATCCCATCGAAGAAATCTGAAGGTTGTCTTTTAACCCATTTTTTTCTATTTCTCTAAGTAATTTTAAGATTTTTGTTCGCATTATTTTTTTCTTCCAATTTTAATTTGTGGTCGTCCATAAATCTATATTTACCACTCAAACTTATCAACAATATCCACAATCGCCTTCTTGATACGGTCTATAATCCCTTGTCGTTTCAATACACTTGGAGTTTCTGGGAGAAGTGCGACAATATCGTCCCCAAGAGGTTTTTTCTGAGTATAGACATATTCACCAATAAGCTCCTGAAAAGCTTCGAGATCCACGCCCTCATCCCCTGCTACTTTCCGCAAAGCTTCGGAGCGTTCACTTTCCCAGAACTTTGCAAACTCGGCTTCCACTTCATCGGAAGTACCAATTTTCGGCAGATTCTCCTCGATAAATTTCTGAATAAGATCTTTCTTCTTTCGCAACTGGATATCACGGTCAAATATCTTTAGAATATCATCAGCCTTCTTCTTTCGTAGAGTGTCGGAAGTAAAATCTTTCAACCCAGCAATCAGCTTAATAATGTAGTCGAAATTTATAATATCTTTCCCGATCAGCTCTAGCTCAAAATCAATCTGATCTAACACAGACTCAAGCTCCTTACCTTCTTTGTTTTTCCGTTCTTCGTACACATCCAAGTATTTACTTTGATAGTCATAAAATTCCTGTTTGGTGATACCGAGGTCAGCAAAATCAAATTCTGCGAATGTCTCTAATGACGCTTTTATGCGCATCAAGTCCCGGAAGGTCTGCACAAAGACAGCTTTCTCTTCCTCGCTTTGAATCAAATCAACATCGCTGACATTCGGCACTTTTTCTCTAAGCTCTGAGAGTTTGTTTTCAAAATCAACCTTCTGAGTCTCATATGGTTTCTTAAATACAACTTCCTTTGCATTCTCATCACCAAAAAGAGCCAGTGCCTTATCGGTGTTTGTTTTTAAATTCCTAAACGAAATAATGTTGCCGTGTGGTTTGTCAGAATTCAGCAGACGGTTTGTACGCGAGTATGCCTGAATCAATCCATGGTAGCGAAGATTTTTATCGACATAGAGCGTATTTAATCGAGGGCTATCAAAGCCAGTTAAAAACATATTCACCACCAACACCAAATCAACCTGCTTATCTTTAATTCTCTTTTGTAGGTTCTTGTAGCAGTCATAAAAAGTATCTGTTGAATAGTTCGTGCCAAATTGTTCGTTGTAGTCCTTAATGCACCGCTCTAAAAAATCGCGAGAATGCTCATTTATGGCATCATTATTGTCAGCAAACACATCAAGGTCAAGCATGTCCGAGCTTTCGTCTTCATTTGCTTTATAGGTGAAAATGGTTGCAATCGTAAATCCTTCTGGCTTTCGCTCTTTAAACAAGGTGTAGTATTTTTTCAATACCTCAATACTTGTTACGGCAAACAATGCGTTAAACTTGCCGTTTTTTGTTTTGCGTTTCCAATCGGCAAGCACGTAGTCGGCAATTTTCTGAAGCCGGTCATCTGCTTCCAACACCTCTTTTGTGTCGATACCTTCTACTTCCATATCAGCAAAGATATCAGCGTCCAGAGTGTCGGGTTCCTTTTGTTTGTATTTACCAACATATTCAACCGCAAAGCCAAGAACATTGCCGTCTGAGATAGCGTTTGTGATGATGTATCTGTGCAGACATTCTTCAAACACATCCGCGGTAGTAACGCCACCAACATTATTTTCCGCAAAGATTGGTGTTCCGGTAAATCCAAATAACTGAGCTTTCCTGAAAAAGCTTTTTATTCGCGTATGGGTCTGACCGAATTGTCCTCTGTGGCATTCATCAAAAATGACGACAACTTTTTCATCAGACAAATCCTCAAACTGTTTAAGATACGATTCTCTGCCGATAGCGATATCCAGTTTTTGAATCGTCGTAACGATTAGTTTTCGGTTAGGGTCTTTCAATTGGTCAACAAGCGTTTTGGTGCGGTCCGTGCCGTCTACGGAGCCAGCAGAGAAGGAGTTAAATTCCTTTGTAGTCTGAATATCCAAATCTTTTCTGTCTACTACAAAAAGCACTTTCTTTATCTCGGGAATATCTGAAAGAACCTGACTTGCTTTGTAAGAAGTGAGTGTTTTACCCGAACCAGTCGTGTGCCAAATATAACCATTCTTGTTTGATTCTTTTACTCGGCTAACGATGCGCTTCACGGCAAAAAACTGATAAGGACGTAGAATCATCGGGATACGCAAAGACTCCGCCAAAACAATATATTCAGCGATCATTTGAGAAATTGCGCATTTCTCCAAAAACATCTCGGCAAACTCATCAAGCTTTGAAATTTTCTGATTATTTTCGTCCGTCCAATAAAATGTTTGTTCAAAACTTTGCCTTGGGTTGTTTGCAAAATATTTTGTATTGACGCCATTTGAAATAACAAAAATTTGCGTGTACTCAAAAAGACTGCCAGCAAATGAATGTTTGTGGTATCGCTGTATCTGATTAAACGCCTCTTTAAGCTCCATCCCTCGGCGCTTGAGTTCTACCTGCACGAGCGGAAGTCCATTTACCAAGAGCGTCACATCGTAACGATTCTTATACGAACCGATTTGCGTAACTTGTTGTGCAACTTGGTATTCGTTTTTGCACCACTGTGCCATGTTGAAGAATCTAATCCATTCCTTTTCTTCATTATCACGAATCAGCATAAAGCGATCACGAAGCTTTTTAGCTTTATCAAACCGATCGCCTTTATTAAAATGATTAAGGATTTTCTCAAATTCAGAATCGGAGAATGTTGTTTCGTTAAATTTTTCTAACTGAATTTTTAGATTTTTTTCTAAATCCTCCTGCTCCGGCAACACAACAAGCTCAAAACCCAGCCCTTGTAGCTGTTTTAGTAGTGTTTTTTCTAATTCTTGTTCTGATTGGTGTGTCATGTATTTTTGAAATTAACAAAGCTTTGCAAGATAATCATTGACAAATTTAAGACAAGTAAAGCATCCGCTT
>PCWC01000076.1:3761-20752 GCA_002787175.1 Parcubacteria group bacterium CG11_big_fil_rev_8_21_14_0_20_39_22
TAAAATTCTCGCATAAGTTCATCCGAGGGAATCAGATTTTTTGATATAGCATCCTTAATTAGGTCTTTGATATTTCCTTTTCCAGTTTTTCCATGAACCTCCATTTGAAGGTATGCTTGAATTGCGTTTATAGAATTTATTATGACATCAGCATAATCTTTCTGACGAAAACCTCTGAACGCTTTTTTTAACATCTCATTTGTTTCAATATACTTTTCGCTAGAAAGTATTCTTAAAACTGGTTCGTATATATCACTTATTATTTTTTCATCTTGCCTAGGCGCAAATCCATTTCTTGTAAGAAATACGTGGACACCAAAATGTGAGAAAACATCATTCAAATCCTTGGCAAACTCATCAAATACCTCCCACTTATATTTTTCATTTCTTTTATTGAATTCTTCCTCAGTTTCGTCATCTTTTTTACTGAGGCCTTTTTCTCGGTCAAAGATAATTTTCTTTGCATAAAATGAAAGTAGTTCAAAAACAACTGATTCTTTTGCATTGAGATAAAGGCCGTGAAAATCATCCAAAGCAGTATCTATACTTCTATTATCTAAAAAACTTCTGGCGAAAGCGTTAGCCTTATAATTGTGATTTAAGGCATCCAATGAAATAAATATTCTTTGTAACTTGTTCCACTTATCTCTTCCTTGGGCAGAACTATAGTGTTCATAACTATGAAATGCTTCTAGGTCATTCCCGTCTTTACTAAAAAACCAATCTTTCCATAGAAATGACCATATTTTTTGACGGTCATCTGTGCTTAATTCGTCCCAATTACGATAACCGAAATCGGGTCGTAATATTTTCTCAGCATTTTTATCTATTTGACTCCAGAGCTTAAACATAATTTTTTATACAAACATTTTTTGAAGCAAACCTTTCTTCCAAATTTCTGCTTTTGTAATTTGTTGTTCTTTAGATTCTATTCTTTTATCGAGTAAAGTCAAAAACTCTGCAATTTTTTGCTGTTCAGGCAATGTCGGCAAAGTGATTTTAATTTTCATAAATTCAACTTTTGAAATGTTATATCTGGTACTACCTTGCGCCAACTTGACCACTTCTTTTCTGAATAGCTGATTCCTAAAAAAGAATTTGGAAAAATCCGGAAACAAAATATCAAATGAGTTTGGGCGAATACCGAAAGAGAAACTGTTCAAGTAAGGTGTAAAATTCTTGCTAAGAAGGACTGATGCAAATCCGACTTCTAAAGGAGTTTCAGACGAAGTTGTAAATAATATGTCACCAAATTGCACCTTATTTTGCCTTTCATTAACTTGAATTTTTACCAGAGAAAATTTCTGAGTATTAATTTCTGAACTATCGAATATCTGTTTGTAGGTAATAAACGGTTCACCTTGACCGAAATCTTCCGCACCTTTACTAGCTAAACCGCTAAAAGCTTTCCCTAGCTCCCCCAACTTTTTCTCCTCCCACTCAGGAAAATCTTTTCCATTATCATCCTTAAAACGAACTTCTTGCGAAAAGATTTTTCGCATCATTCCTTTTTTGTAGGATTCGAAAGATTCCTTTTGCTTGCGTAGATTACCAATCCACTCATCGACTACTCCCAAAAATCCAACGATCTTTTGTTGTTCTGGGAGGGTGGGGAAATACATTCTCATATTGGAAATCATATCCATTCTAACCGAATCAACTGAATTTTTAGCACTTAGACCTTTAACCCTTTTATAAAATCTAGTGGAAAAAATGTTGTAAATAAATTTTCCATTGTAACCTTTATCAAAAGAATTTAGAGAGTACACCCTTTGATGGTAGTCAAATTTACCTACAATATAATGAAAATTTTTACCAACACCCACCCCATCACCTGAAGTCAAGATTGCTTCACCGTCAAAAGAAAAACTGTTAATCTTTTCAACTGTGTTTGACCGCACATAAAAAGGGTACTTTCCATTTTCAATTCTATCTTGAGTATCTTTATTTCCTGTCTGAATTTTACATATTTCCCCCAACATCTTTTCTTCCCATTCACTAGAAAATCCAGGAAAACGCAGTTCGGGAGTATTCTTAGTTTTTGTGGTTAATTTTGACATCTTTCTTATTCGTAAACACTAAACTGATCTCCACTATTCATCTGCCTATTTTGAGCATCAAACTGTGCATGCTCTTGTTTATTCCAGCGATCCACATGGACACCAAACTTAATTCGACTTACTGTTGCATTTTTCGCTTCCTTTGACACTTCGCCACCACCCTCAATCAGTTGAAAGACCTTAATTCCTGCCTTGCCACTTCCCGCAGTTGTATCCTCAACAGTTACAGCAATATCGAAATCAACCGTACGTCCTTCCTTAGCAGAATCTAAATACATATCACGACTGGATTCTTGCCGAGTTTCCTCAACCGCATCAACTACATCTTTTAATACACTTTTTACGAATGTTTTTAATTCCATGTTTAATTTATATGCTATTTTTTATCATCTTCTCCTCCATCTTTCTCCTTTTTTAGGAGTTTTTTTATTTCTCGGTCGAAATCTGATTCAAAATTTTGTATTGTTTTTTTTGAAAACTTTTCAAATTCTTTTTCCGCTTTTCTAACTGCTTGCTCGTGACTGACATTTCCGGCGTTATCAAGAACCTCGTACGAAGCGAACCTCAAATATTCATCCAGCTTCTTCTGCCAATCTTTCATTGCCATAGGATTGCGACGAGCGGCTTGTATTTCCGCAAAAGACAAATACGCATCAACCAAGCGATTCAAGCTGATCAATTCATCCTCGTTTAAATAATTTTTTGCAATAATAATATCCACCTGCAAAAGATACTTGCCCTTAAAAGAAGTCAATCCCATATTCTCCAAGGAACTGTCAGCTCTTTCGTGGATGATTTCCGCCGCAGTCTTACCAGTAACAGCAAAATGCATTTTGTTTTGTACGGTTGAAAAAAACTTTTGTGCCATCTCCGACTTTCCGTCATAATCTATAGCCGTCGCGTATATGTCGGTGACTTTTTGATATAGATTACGCTCACTACTGCGAATATCTCTGATTCGAGCAAGCAGTTCCTCAAAATATCTACCACCATGCTTTTTGAGGCGATTGTCATCCATAGTAAATCCTTTGATGATGAACTCGTTTAGACGAGCTGTTGCCCACCTGCGAAACCGTGTGGCAATATCCGAGTTGATCCGATACCCCACTGAAATGATCATGTCCAGACTGTAGAAAACAAGCTTTCGGGATACTTCCCTTCCCCCTTCACTTTGAACTGTCAACTTTTCGTTGATAGTTCCGGCTTCCGTCAATTCGCCCTCCGACAGGATATTTTTTATGTGTTTGCTTACATTCTGCTTTGTAGTTTTAAACAACTCCGCGATCGTATTTTGAGATGCCCAGATAGTTTCTCCTTCATAGTCAAAACGGAGTTCCAGTGTTTCTTTTCCTCTTGTTAAGGTCAGGACAACCTCGTTCTCAAAAGAGTTTGAAAAATCCTGATTGCTATTTTTTTGTATTTTTTTATCTTTGCTCATCTTATTACTATCAAAAAGGATTATCTATTTTTAATTCATCACAAAACTCGGCAATCTTACTTCGTAAAGCCATCTCTTTAAGATTAAGCTCTTTGAGCTCTTTTGCTACAGCATTAATGTTAATCGGTTCTTCCTCTTCAAACGTATCTACATAGCGAGGAATATTCAGATTAAAATCATTTTCTTTTATTTCATCGAGTGTCGCATTGTGTGAATATTTTTCAATTTCTTTACGAGACTTGTAAGTATCAAAAATCTTTTCTATGTTTTCATCATCTATATGATTTTGATTTTTACCCTTACGAAATTCTCGTGATGCCTCAATAAAGAGGATACTATCGTCATCCTTACGGCATTTCTTAAATACCAACACAGTCGCGGGAATTGATGTCCCATAGAAAAGATTTGATGGTAGACCAATAACTGCATCCAAATAATTTAACTTTTCAATTATATATTTGCGTATATGTCCTTCTGCTCCACCTCGAAACAAAGCGCCATGAGGCAAAACGACAGTCATCGTGCCATTGTCTGCCAAATGATGAAGCATATGTGTTACAAATGCATAATCCGCAGCACTCTTTGGGGCCAAGCGCCCATACTGAGAAAAGCGTTCGTCTGTAGCAAGTGTCGGATCAGTATCCCCTTTCCAATTTGAACCAAACGGTGGATTAGCTACGACCGCCTCTGCCTTTAGATCTGGAAGTTTGTCCTCAGTAAGTGTATTTCCATTTTCGATTCTAAAGTGTGAGAAGTGAACACCGTGCAAAATCATGTTCATTCGAGCAAGGTTGTATGTTGTCGTGTTGTATTCCTGTCCATAGTAATCAACTACTTGTGCGTAATCACCGAGTCGCAAAAGCAAAGAGCCTGAACCGCATGTTGGGTCGTAGACACTGCGAAGCTTCTTTTTATCCTCGGTAACAATCATTGCCATCAGTCGTGATACTTGGGATGGTGTATAAAATTCTCCTGCTTTCTTGCCAGCCCCTGCCGCAAATTGCGAAATAAGATACTCATATGCATCTCCGAGTACGTCACTTTTAGAATCTTCCAGCTTAAAGTCTATCTTGGACAGATGTACGAGAATTTCGGTAATAGTCTCATTTTTTGCTTTTTCTGATTGCCCAAGACGAACAGAAGTTAGATCTACATCGTCAAACAAGCCCTTGAAATCATCCTCGCTATCAGTACCGGCAGAAGTTTGCTCAATGGAATTCAGGACGGCTTTTAATTCTTCTAAAATGAACTTATCGTCTCCAATTTCCCCTTTGCCTTTTTTAACAAGTTGAGAAAATAATTGGCTGGGGCGTAAAAAGAAGCCGAGTTTTTCAAGCGAAGCATTTTTTACTGCTTCAATATATTCTTGATCTTGCTTTTTCTTTTCATCTAAATCCGCAAAATCTACTTTGTCATTCTTCAAAAGATTCTCAGCGTATACTTCCTGCTTTTCAGAAAGGTATTTATAGAAAATAAAACCAAGGATGTAGTTTTTGTACTCATCCGCGTTCATACTGCTACGGAGCGTATCCGCCACCGCCCACAATTGTCTCTCTAAAAGTCTTTTTTGTTCTTCTGACATGTTTATAATCTACAGGCTTAAAACATTCATTGCGTTTCCGCTCCTAACACCTAACAGCTACCACCTAACAACTATTACACCATACCACTTTCCCCCTCAAAAATCCATTGGATTTTGGCGGGGAAATAGGCGAAAATGCCCTCATTCTGACCGACATATCAGCCCTCCACGCCTGCCCGTTAAACACGCACGACGTCGTGCGTGTTCACAACATTATGTTTTCAAATAGAATCTTTATCTCGACTCTAAAGGGACTGAGAGCCCATCTCCAATCTCACCACGATTAGAAAAATACACTCCGTGTCTCGTTTCGCTCGTTGCTTTGCTGCCGGACAGGGACTCGAACCCCAATTACTTGGACCAAAACCAAGCGTCCTACCATTAGACGATCCGGCAATATTTATATTTTATCAAATCTCCTTCGACAGTCCTTCAGACCGTCGAAGTCCCGATTACTTGGACCTCGACCTCACTAAATTGCAAGCGTCCTACCATTAGACGATCCGGCAATCACCCTTTTTATAGCACAAAAATGTTGAAAAATATAGAGAGAGTCTTGGTAAGTTTGATCAAATAATATGATTTAGGAATGAGAACATCAGTCTAAATATATAGGGAAGATAAATGATAGGAGTGATAATCAATATATTTGGCACGCAAATCATATCGAAAGTGGTCCACTTTGTGGATTTTAGGAAGACTCTATTATTACTACAAACCCATTTCTACCAAAAAAGGAGTGGTTAAATAATGAAAGAGTTGCGTCGTTTTAGTATAAAAAGACCATATCCAAGAAATCAACTCCTAAACCCCGAGAATTTATTTAAAAAAACCTGTATAATAAGAATTACCAAATACATAAAACCATATGCAAGAAACACATCCACGCAAATTTTTTACAAGACGAGCCATAGGATTCCTGATTCTGCTCGTCATAGCTGGCTTAGTCGCCGCTTTTTATTCATTCAATAACTATATCTACCAAGAGAAGCAAAGCGGTGAAATAGTTACTAAACCATACCGAGCAACACTTACCGGTGAATACGTCTGTTTGCCACACAAAGATACTACAGGTCCACAAACAGACGAGTGTGCAAATGGTATCAGGACAGATATCGGAGAATACTATGCAATTGATCTCTATCTTATGTCACAAGAACACAGACCGTTGTCTGTAGGTGACAAAATTTCAGCAAATGGTCTGGTAACCCCTATTGAATACTTGAGTACTGATCAGTGGCAACAATACCCCATCGAAGGAATCTTCTCTGTTACCGACTCGCTACAAGTGGTAGAGTAGTGCTATATGTATCTTATAACCGGAGTATCAGGAGTGGGAAAAACAGCAGTCATACCACATCTAAAACAATCGCTTGGAGATAAATTTGAAGTGCATGATTTTGATGAGCGTGGAGTTCCGGACAACGCGGACAGCCAATGGAGAGTAGACGAAACCGAGTATTGGATTGAATATGGAAGGAAGAAAGATGAAGGTGGGGTTACGGTCGTCGTGTGTGGGTTTTCGAATCCGGATGAGATAGCTGAAATACAGGGCAAATCTTCTGATGTTAAAGTCCAAACCATTCTGTTGGATGCAGACGCTAAAATTATAGAGAATCGACTACGAAATAGAAATACCGATGAGTCAGTAAAGAAAGACTTGGAACGTGCTGTAGGTTCGGTGGAGACATTTATCAAAAACAACACTCGATTTATTCCAATTTTACGAAAGATATGTCGGGAACATCAATGCCCTGTAGTGGATACTACGCACATGGCTCCTGAAGCCGTTGCCGATGATGTTGCCAAGCTCATAAAGCAAAGTGGTATAGGAACAGTGCTGGAGTAGTAGCGTGAAGTATAAAAGAAATGTTAAAATAATATCATGATTGACCATGTATCTATAAAAGTAAGTGATCTCGAGGAAAGTAGAAAATTCTACGAAAAAGCTTTTGAGTCTTTGGATTATAAAATTGATTTTGGAGAATTGGGTGTCTTCTGGGCTTTTGATGTTAAGAAAGGGTTGTTTGAAATTATTCAAGCAAATAAAGATGAGGAAGTTATGCCTATTCATGTTGCGTTTAGAGTAAACAGCAAGCGGTTAGTAGATAGTTTCTATAGATCAGCAATAGAAGCAGGAGGTAAAGATAATGGTAAACCAGAACCGTGTCCTGAATATACAAAAACGTATTACGCAGGGTTTGTTTTCGATCCTGACGGACATAATATTGAGGTGATGATGGATTAAGCGATACGAAAATAAAACTTATTCGTCCTATCCCCACAGCAGAACTGACAGGGTATCAGGCGAACAAGTTTTCTGAGAACCCCTCGGTTCTCAGCGTTCGCTTCGCTCACTGCTCTCCGCCACGGGGAAACTCCCGTTTCCCCGAACCCCTTCCCTGATTCTCGGCTCCCCGCAGCAGAGCTGCGGGGTATCCTACGAATAAAAAACTTTACAAATTATATATTCGTAACACCCGGTATAGAAGTGCGTAAGTTTGAAGTCCTGTCCGATGAAGTGTCAGATCACTCACCAATGCTTATAGATTTTGAGTAGATTCCAACAGCAAGGTCTTCAAATCCTTACCCAAATTCACCCAAATCAACGAACGGCTGGGCGATAGGTATGGCCCAGAGCCGTTCGTTGATTAGTCTTTAATTTATCTGCCAAACCAACGTCTAAACGCATTTAGCTGTTGAATTTTATTTCTCACTTCGTTCTTCGCGTCCTCTTCTGCCTTGTGTTACATGTTATACGTTACATGCTACATGTTATTTCCCCTGATACTTCCCTCCACTTGCCGCCACGGTCTCCTTAATTCTCATTTTAAATACTTCTTGTGCTCTTTCTGCATTTACATCATTTCCCCGCCAAACTTCCATAACTGGAGATTGCAATGCTCTTGAATAGGAAAAGGTTACCTCCCATGGCTGAGGACCCATTTTCGCTATTTCATTTAGGTTCAAAGTTGCGTCAATTGCCGACTGTCCACCGGATAGAAATACAATTCCGGGCACATCATGAGGTACGGCATTTTTAAAAACCGAAAGAGTCGCCTCTGCCACATCTTTTGGACTTACTTTTTCGTCCGAATCTTTACCCGGTAAAACCATATTGCTCTTTAAGATAAGACCTGACAAATCAACACGGTACTTTTTTAAATATTCAAACAAAATCTTGTGAGCATTTTCGGTAACTTCCTTGCATCTTGCCATCGAATGACTCCCCTCCATCAAAACCTCCGGCTCGACAATTGGGACAAGTCCAACCTTTTGAGATAGGGCTGAGTACTGTGAAAGTAAATAGGCATTTGCTTCTATTGCCTCATTTGTCGGTAAATCCTCTCCAATCGATATCACGGCTCGCCATTTGGTAAAGGAGGCACCCATCTCCTTGTACTCATACAACCTCTCTTCAAGATTGTCCAAGCCCTTAGTTATTTTCTCACCCGGAAAATTTGGTAAATTATCAGTCCCCTCATCGACTTTTATACCTACAAGTATACCCTTGTCGTAGAGTAATTTACTCAAATAGATACCGTCGTCACTTCTCTGTCTTATGGTTTCGTCGTATAAAATTACACCAGAGATTCCCGTTTCAATACCGAGTGTTGTAAATAGAAGTTCTCGCCACCTTCGCCTCATTTCAAAGGTCTGAGGTATCGAAAGGGCTTCGAACCTTTTGTTTGCCGTACCGTTGCTCTCATCGGCGGCAAGTATTCCCTTGCCGGAAGCAACTAAATCACGAGCTATGTTTTGTATAGACATGACTTTATTGTATCACTGCTCCTCGCTTGACTCTGTGCAAAAGTCTTAGAACCTATCTCCAATCTCACCACGATGGCTAAAAAATACTAACCTGAAATACTTTTTATGATAGCGAGTTCAATGGGTAAGCTCGGAATCGCAGTCTTACCTATCATAGGATGCATCTCGAGAAACACACCGAGGGTTTTGGAATTGATAATCGAATCTTTTTCAGACCCGATTGATGACAGCAGTTTGAAGTCCTCATCTGTAAGCTCTGATTTTATGGATGATTCAAGTTCTGGAGCGTAGCGCAAAAGCATCGAATACCTCATTCTCATAACAAGCAAGGTAAACAAAGTAGCCATTGAAACATTTTGCTCTTCAGCTTCCCTTACCTTCGCCAATGCTTTTGAGACTTCTCTTTTACTGATAGCTTCGATAATATCTCTAACCAAGGCACTTCGAGGCGCACCTGTCGACTCAAAAGCATCATCTTCAGTTATTTTCTTATCTTCACCGCTTGAATTTCTCAGCACCTTCTCAAGCACACCATGAGTGTCTCTAAATGATCCGTCGCCCGTAAGTGCGACAAGTTCGGCAGCAGAGTTGTCGATTTGGTAGCCCTCCTTTTTTACAGTATCAATTACAAAGTCCTTTAAAGTCTTAAGATCGGGCTTTTTAAAATTAAACACCTGACACCTTGATATTACAGTTTCGGGAAGTCGGTCGATCTCGGTCGTTGCAAGAATAAAGATGACATGAGAAGGAGGCTCTTCAAGCGTCTTTAAAAGCGCATTAAACGCCTCTTTTGTGAGCATATGGACCTCATCGATTATATAGACTTTGTATTTTGACTCGAAAGGTAAAGTATTTACAGCTTCTCGAAGTTCTCGAACATCATCGATTCCTCGATTTGACGCAGCGTCTATCTCATATAGATCATTACCGGTTGTACCGATTTCTTTTGCTAAAATTCTGGCAATCGAAGTTTTTCCTATCCCTCGACTACCGGCAAAAAGATAAGCGTGTGCTACCGCCTCAGCCTCGAGAGCAGACATAATAGATTTTATTACCTGATCTTGTCCGCGAACATCTTTTAGTGATGCAGGACGATATTTTCGATAAAGCACTTGGTTTGACATGAGTGTAGTATAAATCAAATGTCTTAATTTGAGAAATCTATAGTTTTAAATGTGTAAAGCAAAAATAAATGACGCGGGAGGAAAACCTCCCGCGCCTAAACCCTCGAAAATAGACTGAGTACTACTTAAAGCACTAAATCCCTCCAGTCCATTTCACCCCTATCTACATAGTCTCGAACAAGCTCTTCAGCTCCCCTCTTGTCATCTGCTTCAAAAAGACTTCTAAGTTCTCTCCAGAATCTGATATCCCACTCCTTTGAAAGCATTTCAAGGCATCTATCCATCACAGAATCATCTTCTGAGAATTTAAAAACCTCTTTGAGATAAATGACGAGATCTTCTTCGGTTGGAAACCGTTCTTTTAGCATTGTTACACTATTCACTACGTTCCTTTCTCTTTTGGGTTTGGTTCTTCTAACCTAACTATACATTATTTGACAATTTTTCGTAACCCTATTTTCTAAATTTTATAAAGTCTCGATCTTAATACCCAACCACTTCATATCTTTACGTTTAAGTGCTGGATAAAATCTTACACTTGGAGGTTACTTACAAAATTGTCGACACTTCTCTCAATCTCCTTTGAATCTTTAGCTTCCATAAGCTCAACCCTCAATTCTTTTGCGCCGTTGAAACCGTTTACATATGCCTTATAATGTTTTTTCATAATGGCAAAACTTTTATATTCTCCTAATAGTTCTTCAAATAGTTTTGTATGCTCAACCATAATCGAAAGTCTTCGAACTATTTTTTCTTTCTCACTTTCGTCTTTGTATTTGATATCTGGGTTACTCAAGAATAAATCGGGAGTACCGAATATTCCCTTTCCTATCATTACCCCATCGGCTCCGGTTTCTTTTGCTTTTGCAAATGCATCTTGAGTCGTCAGAATATCGCCATTGCCAAATATAAGAGTCTCACTGCCAAGCCCGTCTCGTATCGATACCGCTTCTTTTATATGTTCCCAGCGCGCAGGTACAAGCGACAGCTCTTTTCTGGTACGGGCGTGGATAGTTACAACAGCAGGATTCTCGGACAAAAGCGCTGGAAGCCAAGTCGAAAGTTCATTCTTTGAATATCCGATTCTGGTTTTTACAGATATCGGAATATCACTACCGGCTTGTCGAACACCATCTTTTGCGGCAACAATAAGCTTCTTTGCGAGCTCAGGATTTTTTATAAGAGAGGCACCACATCCTTGTTTTTCGATACTCCAATCAGGACAACCCATATTTATATCGACTCCATTGAACCCAAGCTTGGCACAAAGAGATGCAGCTTCCCTCATATTTTCTGGCTTTGAGGTAAAGATCTGTGCCACTATAGGACGTTCTGCCTCTGTATAGGATAAGTCTATAAGCAATTTTTTTCTCGCCTCGTCGTGACACAGTCCGTCAGCGGAGACAAACTCTGTCCACATACAATCAAGCACACTCTCATCAGTCCCCATCTTGGAATACTTGGCGATTATACGCCGAAAAGCCGAGTCAGTGACATCTGCCATCGGTGCAAGCACGATTATCGGCCTCTGAAGACTATCGCTTTTATCTTTTAATTTTTTCCAAAAGTTTTTTGACACACCTATAACGTAACACGCTCTGTTTTGTTTGTACAAACATTAGCACAGAATCGATTTCAAGAGACACCTTTTTGTTCTCTGAATTTTTCTATGTCCTCTTTGTTTAAGGTAACCTTTGATCCAGGATTTACCTCCCCCCTTAACATTTTTTCAGCTATCGCTTCCTCTACATATTCTTGAATAGCTCGATTCATTGGACGCGCTCCAAATTGTGGGTCAGATCCTACCGTGACCAAGGCATCAACAAGTTCGTCTGTTATTTGGAGTTCTATTCCCTTTTTAGAAAGTCGTTTGTTTAGCTTGTCAAGCATAAGTCTTGCAATCTTTGAGAGCGATTCATTTGAAAGTGGAGAGAAAAGTGCTACCGAATCAAACCTATTTATCAGTTCGGGCTTGAATATTCCCCGAGAAATTATCGAGTCTATAACTGTCTTCTTGTCGAGAGCTTTACCCTCTTTGCCGGCTTGCCAAATTACATCACTACCAGCGTTTGAGGTAGCGATTATCATAAGATTTCGAGCATTGACTCTTTTGCCCGCCATATCAGAAAACATACCTTCGTCTATTATTTGCAGAAATAGATCGAGCACTTTCTTGTCGGTTTTTTCAAATTCATCAAGTAGTAAAACCCCGTAAGGCTTATCTCTAAGACGTGACGATAAAACTCCAGCCTTGCCGGTACCAAAAACTCCAATAAGCCGAGAAAGTGATTCTTCGCCATTATACTCCGACATATCAAGTCGTATCAAACTTTCCTCGTCACCAAAGAAAGCTCCGGCCAAAGCTTTTGCAGTCTCGGTCTTACCAACACCAGTCGAACCCAAGAACAAAAAGGAGCCGATAGGTCTTTTAGGGTCACCGATTCCAGATCTGACCCTTCGAAGCGACCCTGCAACACTTTTTATCGCCTCATCTTGTCCAATCACCCTCTGATGCAATATTGATTCGAGATTCAACAATTTTTCTCTTTCTTCACCACCTGGCTTGCTTGTTGGTATCCCAGTCTTTCTTTCGATAAGAGTCAGGACGTCATCTTTTCGAACAAAAGTAGTTTCCGACGCGCGCATATTACCGACCACCTCTTCCATAAGGTCGAGTGCTTTATCAGGCATAGTACTATCAGGAAAGTATCTAAGCGCACCGTCCACAATCGACCTTATCGCTGGATAAGTAAAATACAGACCTTCTGTATTTTCTAAAATCAATGCTTTATCTTCAAGTCGTTTAATGGTCTCCTCACTACCATCCTCTTTTAATTTAATAGTGTCAAAAAATTCAGAAATCGATCCTTTACGAGATAGTACGGAATGATAACCCTCGACTGTTGATAGAGCGATAATTTGTAAGTCACTTCCCGACAGAAACGGACGCATTATAGAGATCAAATCTGAACCGACAGTTTCAGATGCACTTATCATCTCTACAAACCCTATAAAGCATATTATTATGTTTCCTGAAGAGGCTGCGTCTGAAAGTACAGCCACCATCTCCCTCTCAATTAAATTTTTATCACCAAGCATTGACACGAAACGTGGCCCGTCAAAAAGATAGACGTGTTTGTGTTCAAGTGGCGCCGACACTTTTCTCGTATTTATACGTCCAGCAAGCCTATACACAAGCTCTGTTTTCATACCTCCATCTTTGCCGATAATTAAGACATTTGATTCCCTTTTTCTCGCCAGAACACTCTCAATCATCTTTAGTTCTTCTACTCCAGCTTCTTTGCCTTCCATAACAGTACGTCTCATCGCCATATCATTTATATATGTCGCATACTTCTTCACAATGTAAGCACCGCCATAAGCCCAATCCTTGCCAATTCCTCCTATTGCTCCAAGATTGTCTCTTCCCCAAAAACGTAGGTTTTTTCTTTTAATTTCTAACACCCTCTCTACCCAATCAGCCGCGCCCCTTAAATCACTACTATCAATTCCTCGAGACGAAAGTAGAAACGCAAAACCTTGATCTTCCTTATAGATCGAATCAAATATATCAGAGAGTCTAACAAAGTTTGTCGAGTTGAGACGAAAGGCTGAAAGAGGTAGAGGTTCTTTTCTCTCGCTCAAAAAATTAACTATCTGTTCATCGCTAAATCCGAGTCGGTTCACAACTTCTATACCATAACCGTTATTTAATACATCCTTTACTACATCAACACGACCAAAACTACCGAGTACCGAAGCGGATGCATATGAGATTTTTGGGATTTTCTCGCGTATTGATTCAGGTAAAACGACCTCAAGACCCTTTAAAAAGAATGAATAATAAAACGCCTGCAACAAAAACATAAAGGACCATACTGACAAAACCAAAGCAAGTAAACCATAAAATTTAGGCTCCCTTCCTGAGAGGAGACCATTCGCAAAAGAGCCTTCTCCTCCGACAGCTGACATCACAGACAAGCCGAAAACAAAAATGGAGACAAGAATCGCAATATATCCAAGCATCCGTAGAGCGACCCTCCTTTTATGAAGCGAGGAAATCTTATCCAGAAGTAATGCCGGAATATATGGTCTTATAAGTTGTCTTAATTCTTGAAATTGCATATTTAAAGAGTAAGCGAAACAAGTCCGAATATAAACAAGGCGACTGGGAATGCTGGAACAAAAATCCAAACTATCAAAAACAATATTCCTAAAACTGATGTAAAAATGATAGAGGCAATCCCGATACAGATGATAAAAGTACGAGCCAAAAACCCTACCAAACGCATTATCGTGTTTATAAAAATCTTACCTAAAAATTTCTCGACCCCTTTGCCACCCGGATCCTGAAGTCTCTGCCATGGCAAAAATAAAGTACTCAAGAGGAGTCTTATTGAAAAAAAATGATAAAGAAACCAGATGTAGTTTAAAAAGACCCTACTTATATCCTTGAAAGCAACGCCGTAATGCCAGCGAAAATACAGAATAATTAAAAACGTAGAGCTCTTTAGCATAAGATTAAAAGTATCACTTTAAGTTAGCAGTGCTTTATAGTATACGCATTGATTACCACCTTTACAATTGAAAAGTCCTCCCAACAAAATCAAATAGGAGTTACAAGTTCCTGCTTTTCCTTATAGAACATTTTATCTTTGAAACGCAAATCGATATATAAAAGATTCTCTATCTGAATTCCTTTGATCTGCAATTCCTGGACAACGGTTTTCAGATCGCTTTTAACGCTTTCAAAACTTCGATCCGAATCAATCTTAATCTCAGTACCAGATGCCAGAGTAACAATCCTATCTAAATTATCGGTAACTTCATATGAGTTAGGACTTAGATTTAGACTTTCAAGTTCAGATAAGAAATCTCGCATATTCTGAAATTCCCATGGGCTGGCATAAAAAGACCCTATAGGGTTACCCGACAAAACTCCGTAAAAACGCTTGTATATATTACCGGAAATATCCGACCCTCGGGCAAATACAAAGCCCTCCTCGTCTAAGGAATAACATTGATCAATTCCATTTAATTTGTCAGGATTTTTACTACACCAAAGTGCGACAACACCCTTATCTTTTACAACAACAGAAAGAGACCTCAAATCGAGAGGGTCAATCGACACCTCTTCAAATCTCGGAAAAGTTTCAAGCAGGTGTGTTTTAAGAGTATTCTTTGGAAACAGAAAGATGCTTGACTTTGGAATTACAAAAAACCAATTTCCAGAAAGTACATCATAAGAAGAATCGACAATTTGAGATTCTTCAATTACCGTATCGCCTCGAACCGAAATAGATTGTATCTGTAAAGAGTCGATCCTAAGAATAAAGAGGACAGAAACCAAAAATATCAAAACTGCACCCGCAACAATTGCAATTAAACGTCTTTTTGCACTTCTTTGTCGGTCTTTTAGTCGAGGCTGCATTGTACACCATTTACTTCAATCTACTTAAATTAAATGACCTCATCTTTTTCTGGTATGTTTTGTTCTTCCGGAGAACCAATAACAGTTTTACCAAGATAAGGGACAAGCTTTTCGGGAACTCTTATTGTTCCGTCGGGATTTTGATAATTCTCGACAAGAGCAATAAGAACCCTTGGAGTAGGGATGGCTGTCCCGTTTAACGAGTGGACATAAGTTTTAACTCCTGAATTGTCGTATCTTATGTTAAATCGTCTTGCCTGGAAATCATGATAGTAAGAAGCACTCGCAATTTCTCTGTAAGCATTTTCAGAAGGTATCCAAAGCTCAGTATCGTAAGATTTCACATGAGCAGCCTTGAGATCACCGGTTGATATAGCAAGCTGTCTATAAGGAATTTCCAGAGACTCTATAAACTCTTCGGTATTTCTGTTTATCTCCTCGTGCAATTTCTCCGACTCAGCGTGACTGGCTTCACAAAGTATAAGTTGTTCCAATTTGTAAAACTCATGCACACGCATAAGTCCCTTAGTGTCCTTGCCATGACTGCCCGCCTCTCGTCTAAAGCACAGCGAAAATGCCAAATACTTAATAGGTAAATCCTCCTTTTTCAATATCTCTTCGCTATGGTAGGCCATCATTGGCACTTCAGCGGTACCGGATAGATAATCGTCGTCTTGAGTACGGTAGAGATCGTTACCATCGCCTGGCAAATGACCCGTCCCGTAGAAAAACTCCTTTTTGACAATCGTCGGTGCTATAAAAGGATTGAAACCTTTGTCCAAGAAAAACTTATTTGCATAATTCCAAATTGCCCAAGATAAGAGAGCTCCGTCATTTTTTAGAAAATACCCTCGAAAACCGTGAACCTTACTTCCCCGTTCAAAATCAACCATATTGTGTTTCTCCATCAGCTCTATATGGTTTTTAGGATTAAAAGGAAATTCTGGTTTATTGCCCCACTCCTTTAAGGTGACATTGTCTGCTTCGCTTTCACCATCGGGAACCGAAATATCAGGAATATTAGGGACCAAAAGCATAAGCTCTTGCCACTTCTTCATAACTTCCCTAAGTTTTTCTTCATCCTCTTGCATTCCCGCTTTTAACGCACGCATCTCTTGTACAAATTCTTGCCTTTTAACTTCATCATGAAATCTCATTATCGAATTGCTGGTGCGATTCTGCTCGGCTCGTTTCTCCTCAACCGACTGAAGAAGCATTCTGCGTTTCTCATCAAGGCTCAAAAGCTCATCTATATCAAAATCGACTCGCTTTTTCTTAGCAGCCTCCTTTATCAAATCTTTATTGTCTCTAATGAATCTTATATCAAGCATTTTAGTAATTATCGTTTAAATCTTTTTACTTATATTAATTATATTAGCAGAAAGGATGACAATAGAGAAGAGCGGGATAGTTGTTGGCTTTTAGGGAAAACATGGAGCATGTAGCCTGTAACGTGTAACACTAAAAAAGAGGGGGAGAAAATTCACCTAATTCATCTAATAAAATGCCGAAAGTGTCTTTGTTTGAAAATTCGGGAACTAAAAATTATTTGAAAATTGAGAATTGAAAATTGTAAATTATCCTC
>PCWC01000076.1:20782-21723 GCA_002787175.1 Parcubacteria group bacterium CG11_big_fil_rev_8_21_14_0_20_39_22
GAAATTCCGGTATGTGATTTTCCCAAGCGACTATTGGAAATACCGGAACCGCCCAAAAAATTATACATCAAAGGAACTCTACCCGATTGGGACAGGAAATTTTTGGCTGTTGTTGGCTCAAGAAAGTACACAAGCTACGGCAAGAGAGCTGTCGAAACTCTTATAAGCGGTTTGCGAGGTAAAAACGTTACCATAGTCTCGGGTTTAGCTCTCGGTATTGATGGGGTTGCACATAGAGCCGCCCTGTCGGCAAATTTGCCCACGATCGCAATACCTGGCTCAGGACTTTCTGAAAAAGTAATTTATCCGGCCTCAAACGCAGGACTTGCTCGAAAAATTTGCGAATGTGGAGGAACTTTGCTTTCTGAATATGATCCTGATTTTAAGGCTACCAATTGGAGTTTTCCAAGAAGGAACAGAGTAATGGCAGGACTCGCGGACGCCGTATTCGTAATCGAAGCAGAACAAAAATCAGGTACACTTATAACTTCCCGTCTCGCTACAGAATACAATCGAGATGTTCTGACGATACCGCACAATATATTCTCGCCAACGGGTGAAGGTCCTCATATGCTAATACGCCTTGGAGCTACACCTATAAGAGATAGTGCAGAACTTGCAGAGGCACTCGGACTCGATAATTCGACTATGGAAGAAAAAGATGTTTATGGTGATTGCAGTCCAGAAGAGTTGTCTGTTATCACAATCTTAGACGAACCGAAGCCGAGAGATTATATTATCGGTAAAATTAATATACCAGTAAGCGACGCAAACGCACTGCTCGCCCTTATGGAAATCAAAGGTCTTATAAAAGAAGAGATGGGAGAGATACGGAAAATATGTAACATTTAACATATAACTTGTAACAGGAGAGGATAATTTACAATTTTCAATTCTCAATTTTCAAATAATTTTTAGTTCCCGAATTTTCAAACAAAGAC
>PCWC01000076.1:21732-22989 GCA_002787175.1 Parcubacteria group bacterium CG11_big_fil_rev_8_21_14_0_20_39_22
TTACACGTTACAAGCTACATGCTCCATGTTTTCCCTAAAACCTAACACCTACAAGCTAACACCTATTCTTACCCTCTTACCACAACAACCAAAAGATACGCCACATAAGTCAGGACAAGGAATAATCCGTGCCATCTTCCCAAGACATATTTTTTACCGACAAACATTGAGAGGAACAGTAGGAGTGTCGCTGCGAAAGTTACAACAATATCGAAAGTGAAATCTGGATCAAAAGGCATTTCTCTAATCACAGATGCGACCCCGAGTACACCGAGAAAATCAAATATATTTGACCCTATTATATTGCCAACAGCAAGACTCCCCTTGCCTTTCATTGCGGCACGCAAAGTCACAGTGAGCTCTGGTATAGATGTTCCTATACCTACAATAGTTAAAGCTACAAATTTTTCACTTGCTCCAAGAATCAAAGCGATAGAAGTGGCTCCATCAACAACCCATTTACCACCAATGAACACTCCCACTAAACCACCGAGAATCATTATAAAAGACACAGTAAGAGCGAAAACACGATCGTCACCTTTTTCTACGTCATCTATCGCTCTTTTTCGTTTTAGCATTGCAATAACCCAAACAACAAATAAAGCAATCAAGAAAAGACCTTCTTCTCTTGATAGGCCTAAAATTGTCGAGTCGCCTAATACTGGGAACATAAACAACACTCCGGCAAGTACTATAACTCCCATATTTACTATCAGATCCTCCCAAACCCAATCTTTTCTCATCGCAATCGGCATCATAAGCGAGGAAAGTCCGAGTATGAATAACAAATTGAAAGAGTTGCTCCCTATTATGGTGCCGACTCCTATCGAACTTCCGTCCCAAAGGGACGCTAAAGTAATACTAAACTCAGGGATGGAGGTCCCGATACCTACTATAAGAAGTCCTATTACCCAAGGAGAAACGTCAAAATAGCGAGCGACCGAGGAGGCACCAGCAATCAAATAATCTGCCCCTTTTACAAGGATGATGAAGCCGATAAAAAATAAAACGAGGGTTTCAAACATATCAATTTTATTTTACATCAGAAATTTCAATATATATGTTCATAAATGTGCACAATATCCACCTTCCCATGACAGGTTTAGACTCAATCCTCCTATAACTCGATTTTTAGCCCTATTTCATTCATATTTTGCGACATAATGACAATCCATAAAGGGTGTTTAGTTAACCTTCAAGGGTGACACTGTTGATAAATAATAGTTCAATTTCTCGATGGGTATCATGCCGTTTAAA
>PCWC01000019.1:0-1825 GCA_002787175.1 Parcubacteria group bacterium CG11_big_fil_rev_8_21_14_0_20_39_22
CCCTTCAAATCCTCTCTCGCAAGCCAAGCAGTTGGCTTTCTCTGCCCACAATACTCACTCCGTTCGTTTGTGCGCAGGAGAGGATTTGAACCTCCACGCCCTATGGGCACTACCCCCTCAAGGTAGCGAGTCTACCGTTTCTCCACCTGCGCTCTTATATTTTCTCCCCAACTATAGCCAAAATTTTCTTCGCTTTCAAGTACTTTCTTGAAAGCGATATACTCTTTTTATTTAGATACATTTTTTTGAGTATAATCATGCTTTCCTTTTTCGCATATTTGAGCTGTTGAAAACCTGCCCCGTCTTTACTATGTGATAAATCTAAGTGACCGTTCACACCAACCAGATCTTTCAATTTTTCCTTGAGCCAATTTACAAAATCAGGAGAAGCCGAAGTGAAACTTAAATAAAACATAAAACTTGATTTCCACCTTCTATCCCAATATGAATATACACAGCCATCCCCGTCAAAAAAACCCCTTAAAAAATCGAAAAAATATTTTACTGGTATTTTCACCTCCTTTAATATTTTAGACTTGTTGGGAAACAAGCCTATTTCAACTAAAAACTCATAAAATAATACGCTCCTGAACTGTACTCTAAAATAGCACCTGTCACCACTACCCTTCTTTGTCCCTATTTTTTTATCTATTCTTAGGCACATTAAATAATTTTCAAGCTGTTCTCTATCCTTAGAGGTAAGGTCAATAATGTTACCTTTATTTGACAAACAACCATCTGAAGCGATTAACCCTATTGCGTATGCCAAGTCTGGAGACCATGTGGTATCTACAGTGCATTTTGGTTTTGGTCCCCTTGATCCCATTAATGTTAATTATAGCATTTCTCACACTATATGTGTCTACTAATTGTTGATAAACAAAAACCGCCTTGTAGCGATTCTAACTCACAAACTCTAATCTTAAACTTAAAAACTTACCAACTCTTGTCCGAACATCTTAGAGCCAATCTCCCATCTCACCACGATAGGAAAGAATACACTCCGTGTCTCTTCTCGCCACATAATTTTGTTCAAATTCGGCTACAAAACTTCGTCTCGCACTCAGTGTTTCCTATTCGGATGCGCCATTCGTAAGCGTATCTACTTATAATTCATTATGCCTCGTACTCCGACTCGTTTTTCGCTCGAATCCCCGCAAAATTCTTATGCGATGAGATTGGAGATTGGCTCTTATGGGCGGATACAACTTCCAACTTACCAACTATTCCGAAATACTCGGAGTCGGCGCTTCTTTAATATCTTCACTCGTTACAGTAACCTCTTCCTTAACCTCCTCCTTCTCTTTCACAGATCGTATATTCCTAATCTCTCGGCGGATTGCCTTAGCTGCCTTTTCTCTAATGTGGTAGAGCTTTGACTGTCTTACCTTAGACCGTTTCAAAACCTCTATTTTATCTATTACCGGTGAATAAAGAGGGAAAATCCTCTCCACCCCTACGCTATCAATAACTTTTCTGACAGTAAATGTCGCACCCGCTTCCGTACCGTGTTTCCGAGCAAGCACAAGTCCCTCAAAGGCCTGCATTCTTGTCTTTTCGCCTTCCTTAATTTTTTGAGTAACACGCACAGTATCCCCCGCTCGTAGGTCTATAGCGGCACGTTCTTCCATGTCTACTGGCGATATTTTTATATTTCCCAACGATTTGATCATAAGTGAAAGTACTTTACCACACACCTTTATTTTCCGCAAATAAACCCTCTCCTACCTCCTCCTCTTCAGTTTGCGATACACCTCCCCATCATTCCTTTTCCCAACAATATCTACATATAATATAGACTGAGAAAATCTATACACAATCCTGC
>PCWC01000019.1:1851-5479 GCA_002787175.1 Parcubacteria group bacterium CG11_big_fil_rev_8_21_14_0_20_39_22
TCTGCTATCTGCCGCTTCTGTTTTGCAGGAAGTTTTTCCAAAAACTTTCCTGATTGTTTGGAGAGGTTAATTTGAAGCATCCAATATACCGGATAGAAAATTGTTACTTTTTTTCAGACCCAAATATCCTTTGCTTCTCGCCCGTTTTGCCGCTTCTCCCCAGTATGCATCGCGGATTTTTTCAAACTCATCATAATCTTTGGAAGAAACAACTACAGCAACCCTTCGTCCGTGTTTTTCTATGGAGACAGGACTTTCCCGAGCATCATCCAAAAGCCGACCAAAATTATTTTTTGCTTCTTTCGCGCTAAATATTGTGTTTGTATTTCCCATATATTGTCCATTATAGCCATAATAGCTATTTTGTCAATTACGCCGAATCAAACAAACCAAGCTTGCAATACTCGAAGCATTGCGTCTAAAAGCAGAGGTGTTAAAAAATTTAATCCGCACGGAACACGAGTTAGGTGTTATAAAAGAAAAAACATATCTCTATCTGTCAGAACAGCTTATTGAAATATCTAAACAAATAAACGGTTGGATTACCTATACGCAAAAAGGAGCTTGATGCTCCTTTGCGAGAAATTTCCTCGCGGAAACCGTAGTCGGCATTCTCGTAAACGGCATCGTTCCGGTTGAAGTCCACCTTGCGGTTGTCCGGATTCCAGTTGCCGTTCGCGACCTTGCCGTCGGGCGATCCGTATTTGCTTTCTTTCGTCCGAATCACCGAGTATCGTTTTCACGACACTCTGGGTTATGCATTCCGCGGCACACCGCGTCATAGTATAAAAGAAAGCAAGCAATTTCTGAATAATGGCAAATCGCTATCCTGACAGATTCCCACATCTGGACCGATTTCACAGCCACTTTATAGTATTAAGAAAAAGAAAATGACATGCAACTTGTGCATGCCATTGAATACTTAAAACCGATTCCCAATGTAAAAAGTAAGGGAAAAAGTTTTAAAGTATAAGAGAGAGGACGATTGCCTCGCGGAAACCGAAGACGGCATCCCCGTAAACGACATCGTGCCGGTGGAAGTCCACCTTGCGGTAGTCCGGACACCAGGAGCCGTACGCGACCAAGCCGTAGGGCGAGTAAATGTTTTCCGGAAACAAAGTAACGGTTCGCGGATCCAAGTACTCACCCGTGATGTCGTGATAAAGACCGAAGCCGATTCCGTATCGACGAAGATCTATCGGTCGAGTCATCCGCCCTTCGAAATACAGCTTTGCGTATTTCGGAGGCAGACTGCGAGCAGACATTGGCTCCACAGTGCGCTCGATAAGATAGAGCTTTGGCTCTTCCGCGCCCGCACCGGTGAACTTGTCCACATCCGTAGATTCGCAGACACCCAAACCCTGCGACTTGAGGGCATTGTCCACCATTTGACGATTGGTGAGGCAAGGATCAAATATGGGCAAAACTTTTTGCCACGGCAAGCGATCAGGGATCGGAAAAGATTTCCGAAGATTGACCGAATGGTCGAGGAATTTCGCACTGAATTTCTCCATGTTACCTATCCACTCGGGCAAATCCGTGTCGTCAATTTTGAATCCCGGCTGTTCGGCGGTAAATGCCGGTGGCGGGATTGTACCGGGTAAGGTGAGAGCCCTACGGATAGCAGGGACTCCTTCTTTTTTTTCTCGAAGGAAGTACTCCTCTACTTCTTCGGGTAGTTGTGCCGCTACAATTTGACTCGCAAACAGCATAGCGAGATCATGCGTACTCTTCCTAATCGTTGAGGGTTCCGTAGGCATACGGGTTCCTTTCTTTTTTGTTTTTGTTATGAACAGTCAATGGTTAAACGCTTTTCCGCTCAACCCTGTTCTGATATAGAGTATATCATACTCGGTTTAGTATGTCAAGGGCTTGCGTAAAATCCTGCGGGAATGGTGCTTCAAAGGTTTTGCGCTCGCCACTTGGGAGAGCAAGGGTGATTTTGTGCGCGTGGAGTGCGTGGCGAGAAAACCCGAGAATGCACTCATTTTGGGGAGCGTATAATTTATCACAAACAACCGGATAATTGATCGCCTTGAGATGCACGCGGATCTGATGCGTGCGTCCGGTTTTTGGAAAAACAGCAAGATACGTCGCCTCCGTGCCACGCTCCAAAACTTTGTATTCGGTAACCGCTTCGCGCAACTCCCCTCGCGCGCCTCTCGTTGCCGACCATTTCCTAAAATCACTCGGACTTCTACCAATCGGTCGGTCAATCACACCCTCATCATTTTTTATTTTTCCATATACAAATGCACGATATTCCTTTTCTACCGTATGTTCTTGAAATTGCTTTTTGATGTGCAAAAATGCCTTTTGTGTGCGTGCGAGCACCATCACACCACTCGTATCTCGGTCGAGCCGATGTACGATACCGGGACGCGTAATAGCTTTTAGTTTCAAGTTGTTAGCTGTTAGTTTGATAGGAGCATCACCAACATTTAGAAGTTCCGGGTACATTTCAAGAGCAAGATCAGCAAGAGTAATTTCATCCGTACGCCCATCACTATGTACTACCAAACCAGCGTGCTTGTCCACCACAATCACATCATTATCTTCGTATATTATATTTAACTTCATATTCTATATTTTAAAAACTACAACACTTTAAAATCTTCCAATATTTCATACGCATCCCTCCACTCTACTTCCACATTTTGAACCTTAGCTTCCGGTGATCCGACCTTTATAGCATTCAAAAAGTCATTTAACTTATTATCATACCCTTGAGCAAAAATTTCAACACTTCCATCCCCCCTATTTTCTACGGTTCCCACAATTTCCATCGTTAAAGCAGTGTTATATACATAATCACGCATAAAAACACCTTGTACCTCCCCTGTTATCTTGCACTTTATTTCTTTCATTTTTTTATTGTAACAAATAGAGTGGCTTTTAAGCCACAGATTAAAAAGATTGAAAAAAATCTAAATGTTGTTATTATTTAAGTTCCCATTGCTTGCGCCCTTAGCTCAGTTGGTAGAGCAGCCGCTTTACACGCGGAAGGTCGGGAGTTCAAATCTCTCAGGGCGCACACATAAACCAACGTCTGAGCGGGTTCCCCGCTCAGACGTTGGTTTTAATTATTAAGTTTTCGATTCCTGGACGGAGTGCTCCCCAACACTCCTCGGGAGCAAAAACTCACTTCGTCCTTGTGGTCACGAATATTTTACTCGCCGTCGCTCGTAAAATTTCTCGACCCCGCCTCGCGGTCTCGCCTGCTGGCTCGACATCGCTCCGGCCAGCACAAGTATCGAAAAATCTTCAGCAGTGAAAATTTTTCTATCTTGTGCCCATAAAGGAATTGAATTGGAACGGAATTCTCCGAAATATCCGAGAGATTAAAGACCTTTTAACGATCGTCCTCCCGGAGGCAGGCATAATTCCGGACTTTTCAACGCTTTATGCTTAAACACATAGAACCTGCCTTTTACAACCGTAATTTTATCAGAAAAACTGGGATCATTCCAGACCACATCGGCTCCCAATTAAACGCCCCGATTGTTGCCACGTGTGTGCCCTTGTGACGAGCTTTGTGCCGAGAATCGACGTTTGACCCGTTCTGCGCCATGACCGAGCCGTAAGGCCAAATTTGAACCCTTGGAACGATTTGCTTAATAAATCAAAA
>PCWC01000096.1 GCA_002787175.1 Parcubacteria group bacterium CG11_big_fil_rev_8_21_14_0_20_39_22
TTTCTTGATTTTACTTTTTCCTAATCGAGCTTTTCTTTTCAACATATTCTCTAGTTTAGCATGTGTTAGCTAGTCTAGAGCCATTTAGATATTAAAAAAGAGCTTCGCAACCACGAGTTGTTTTATAAATAACTTCTACAGAACTACGCAAAGATTTTCCAAAGGATCCATCCTTCTTACGATCCCTCTGTGAATAAAGCTTCGGCGTGGTAACCCTCACAGCTTTATTCCCACTTTCTTAAAGGGGGTGCCTGAAAGGCGGGGGATTTTAGAAATCCCTCCCCAGCACTTTCGGAAAGTGCTGGGTGCCCCCTTTAAGAAAGGGAGAATAGAGCCATTTTTTCATAGGTGTGAGGGTTACTCGGCGTGAGCTTTGCTATCTTTTAAAAAGGACTCTCTTCCTCATTTTGCATTGGACAAGACTATGTGGCGATTGATGTTTAAATTTGTGATAATATATTCACTATGGAAAGACTTCAAGTAGTAATGTCATTTTTAGATTCGGAAAAATTTTTGGCAGTTTGCTTTTTGGTGGTTGCCTTGATTTCTTTTCTGCTTAGTATAAGTTTTATTTATCACTTTAAAAAATACGGGGCACACGTCGCGTCAATATCTTTGGTAACTTTTGGATATATAGTCATCACACTTTGTCTTCTCGTTGTATCGGCAATTTTGCTTAGCTTTAGTCTGCTTTAAATATTGAATTATGATAAATTTTGAAAAAGACGAGAAAGTTATCTATACAGCAAGAAAACACTGGTTTGTCTTTGTTTTAGAAACATCTTTTATTTTAATTTTTGCTCTGTTTCCGATTCTGTTCTATCACTTATCGGGACTTTATTTTAAGGAATCTCTGGTGTCGTTGTCTGTTTTATACTATGGTTATTCGCTTTGGATTATTTTGCTTTGGTTGGTCTTTGTTTATATATGGACCGACTTTTTCTTGGATGTTTGGTTTGTAACAGACAAGAGAATTATAGATGTTGATCAGAAGGGGTTATTTCATAGAGAAACTTCGTCGTTCAGACTTGATTTAATACAGGATGTTACGATTGAAGTCCCGGGCATCTTGGCAACTCTTATTGGTTATGGACATATCCATGTGCAGACAGCGGGTTCAAAAAGGGAATTTTTAATGAAAGGCGTCTCAAATCCAAAAAAATTGAAAGAAAAAATTATGGAGGAACACAACAGGGCGAGGGAAAATTTGCAGAAAGTATGGACAGAAAATCCGCCGGATAGAGAGTTGAAATAGTTACTCTGCTTATAATCACAAAATAAGGTCGAGTAATATTTTAAAAATTCATACCTGGGGTAGAGTAAGGTAATCAGATACAAAATACTTTATCCTACCGGCGTTTTTGTTATAATCATTGCAACTCGGAAGTCGGTTTACAATTTGGATAATTAAAGGTATGGGAGAAGAGAAAAATGAGATTATAGAAGGTTCAATACCTTCGCTTATAAAAAAGATTGCGGTACCGGCGAGTGTCGGTTTTTTCTTCCATACAATGTATAACATTGTAGACGCCTATTTCAGCGGATTGGTTGGTACAGATGCGGTTGCGGCACTTTCGCTCTCATTTCCTGTATTTTTTATAGTAATCGCTCTCGGTTCGGGTGTAAGTTCGGGTGTTACTGCTCTCATTTCCCATTCAATTGGGGAAGGGAATCGAGATGAGGCAAAGAGGTACGCGGTGCAGGGAATATCCTTTGCACTTGTGGTTTCAGTTGTTTTGACTGTACTGGGATTGTTGATTTCTCCTACTGTATTTAAGGCGCTTGGTGCCACCGGCACTTATCTTGATTTTGCCATTTCATACATATCGGTCATATTTTCGGGCTCTGTACTTTTTATTTTGGTATTTTCTTTTAATGCTATATTAAATTCTGTTGGCGATACGAAATCCTTTCGTAACTTTCTAATCGCGGGTTTCTTTTTGAATTTTATTTTAAATTATTGGTTTATGTTTGGCGGACTTGGTATTCCTGCACTTGGTATTGCCGGTGTCGCTCTTGCCACAATCACCATAGAATTTCTGGGAGTCGTTTATCTCTTCCCGAAAGTGGTCCGCACAAAACTCTTGCATAATAGGTTTTACAAAGAGCTGGCACCGGAATGGTCGGTTTATAAAGATATCGCAAAGCAGGGCATACCTGCGAGTATCAGTATGGCGAGCATTGCGATTGGATTTTTCATATCCACATACTTTGTCGGTAAATTCGGTGAAGTGGCTGTCGCTGCTTATGGTGTCGGTACTCGCGTACAACAACTTGCTCTTCTTCCGCTTGTCGGACTTTCTATTGCGACGGTAACAATTGTTGGGCAAAATCGTGGAGCGAAAAGAGTCGATAGGGTAATGGAAGCAGTGTTAAAAGCACATTTGTATGCACTTGTAGTAACGGTTATTGGGACAATTTTCCTGTTCTTACTTGCTCGACCTCTTATGACTATTTTTTCACGAGACCCTGAAGTTGTAGATATGGGAGTAATCTTTCTCAAGATTGTCGCTTTTATAATGTGGCCTTATGGACTCATTATGATAACCGAGTCGGTACTCAGAGGACTTAAACGACCAATGTTTTCTCTCTGGCTTGGACTCTCACGACAGGTTATTGCTCCGCTTTTTGTATTTAGTCTTTTTGTTTACACATTTGCTTGGGGAATACTTGGGGTATGGTGGGGTTTGGTTGTCATAACCACAGTGTCTTCAATTGTCGCTCTGTTGTATTTGCGGTGGGAACTTAAGAAACTGTAAGTGAAAAAAGTATGAAAGTGGCTCGACCACTTTAGTACTTTTTTGGAAAGTTTTTTTAACTACATTCTAATATTCTTAGGAATATTAGAATGTAGTTATCTTAGTGTTAAATGTTATATGCTCCATGTTTTCCCTAACAACTATCTTGTCGGACAGATGGGCACCATCACTCCCGATTCGGGAGTGATGGTGCCCATCTGTCCGACGGTCTATTTTTTCTTTTCGATATCTTTATTTCGTACGGAGAACACCCCTACCCAGCACTTTCCGAAAGTACTGGGTGCTCCCCTCGTAGGGGAGAAAAAGAAGAGCTCCTTCAATTCTTTCTTTCTAACACCTACAACCTAAAAACTATCCCGTTCCTTGACCAAAAACACTTTTTGCTGTATGTTTATGACTAATACGACGCACATTTGTGCGCATTTTATTTTAATTTATGGACAATAAAGAAATCAGAAACATAGCTATCATAGCTCACGTTGACCACGGTAAAACAACTCTTACAGACGCTCTTATGAAGCAGACAGGTGCGGTAACTGATGAAAGCTCGATGGACTCAAATTCGCTCGAACAGGAGCGAGGTATTACCATATATGCCAAAAACGCATCAGTAGTCTACAAAGATACAAAGCTAAACATCGTCGATACTCCCGGGCATGCCGACTTTGGTTCGGAAGTCGAACGTGTACTTCGATCTATCGATTCGGTTCTTTTGGTAGTCGATGCTCAAGAAGGTCCTATGCCTCAAACTCGGTTTGTTCTTAAAAAATCCTTGGAACTTGGGCTTAATCCGATTGTGGTTATAAACAAGATAGACAAACCGGCTGCAGACCCCGCTCGTTGCGAAGAGCAGGTTCTCGAACTTTTCCTTGAGCTTGGTGCAAGCGATGAACAGGCAGACTTTCCTATTATCTATGCTATCGGACGTGATGGTGTTGCCAAGCGAAATTTAGACGATGAAATGAAAGACCTCACTCCTTTGCTTGATATGATTCTTGAAAAAGTTTCTCCAGCAAAGCCTTACAATGAGGGCGACGTTTTGAAGGCACAGGTATTTAATCTTGGTTACGATAATTTTACCGGACGGCTCGCGGTCGCCCGTATTTATAGTGGCAAGGTTTCGGATGGATCATCTATTTTTATAAAAAATGCGGATGGTTCAGTGAGAAAGGGTAAGATAACAAAATTATCGACCTTTGAGGGCTTGAAGCATATTCCAGTAAAGGAAGCATTTTGTGGCGATATTGTGCTTATTGCCGGACTTTCGGATATAAATATTGGAGAGACTTTAACTGACGATGAAAGTGTAGAGCCACTTACTGCTATCACAATCGATGAGCCGACTATCGGTCTAATGTTTTACCCTAACTCCTCGCCATTTGCAGGAAGAGAAGGGAAGTTTGTAACCAGTCGCCAAATAAAAGAGCGGCTTGAAAAAGAGCTCGAGATAAATGTTGGACTTCAGGTTGACTTTTCTGGCTCAGATTCGTTTAAGGTTTACGGAAGAGGAGAAATGCATATCGCAATCTTGCTTGAGAATATGCGTAGAGAAGGATACGAGCTTGCGGTCTCACAACCAAAGGTAATAATCAGAGAGGAAAATGGAGAAAAACAAGAGCCGTTTGAAGAGGTAACAATCGACATACCAGAGCAGTTTCAAGGCGCGATTATGGAGAAGTTACCACCTCGTGGTTTTATGATGCAAAATATGATACCTCACGGTAATCAGGTTAGGATTATTTTTGAAGGTCCGACTCGTGGACTTTTGGGTTACCGCGGTCAATTTATAATTGATACAAAAGGAGAGGGGATACTTTGCTCAAGAGTTATTGGATTCAAGCCCTTTGCTGGAGAAATCAAGAAAAGGGCTGTCGGATCAATGGTATCGATGGCATCTGGCAAGGCGTTAGGATTTTCATTATGGAATCTGCAAGACAGAGGGGTTCTCTATATCGCTCCTGCGACAGAGGTTTATGAAGGTATGGTGATAGGAAATACATCCAAAGGAGAAGAGATGGCGGTCAACCCTACTAAAGGAAAACAGCTTACAAATGTTCGAGCTTCTGGTTCCGATGAAGCTCTTGATTTGGTACCTCCTCATATACTCACAATAGAATCGGGACTTGAAGTGATGTTGGGCGATGAATTTCTTGAAATAACACCATCCTCTGTCAGGTTACGAAAACAATTCCTAAAGGAATCTGACCGTAACAAGAACCGCAGCAAATAAAGAAGTAAAAGGTAGTCTGACTACCCCTCCCCGAAGCAGGGTAGTCAGACTACCTCCGAAAGTCACGGAAATGCGAGTAAGGTAGTGCATAAATTTGAATGTAAATTTACCTTGCTTTTCTATCTATATAGTGTTATGATTTAGAAGTCGTCTTTCTCAGTAGGTAAGTAGTAGTGGCTTTGCCGCGAGGGTACAGCGTATTGAGGTGGTCACTTTTTAATTTAGGGACCTAAGGTCGGGACGATATTTAGTTAATTAGTTTTTCTCAATATGGCAAAGAAATTGTATATTGGAAATCTCTCATATAGCATGACAGGGGACGGGCTTAGCGAAACTTTTTCGCAAGCCGGTACCGTTGTATCAGCAAACGTCATCACTGACCGTATGACCGGCCGTTCACGCGGATTTGGTTTTGTGGAAATGGAAGACGCTGACGCTGAAAAAGCTATCGAGATGTTCAACGGGAAAGAAGTCGATGGCCGTACACTTACGGTAAACGAAGCTCGCCCAATGACAGAGAGAGCTCCTCGCGGAGACCGAAAGTTTTAAATAAAACTTTCTACTTCCAAAAACAAAAAACCGTATGCTTAGCATACGGTTTTTTGTTTGGAATATAGGAAAGTAAAAGTATAATGTAATGGTTATACATATCAGTTAATTTGAGTTGCAAAAAAATTATGGAAAATTCAAATAAAGAAAAGCCAAAGACAAGCACGGAGGTTCGTGACCGCAGCATCGGTTATGTAACGGCGGCTCTGTCTTTAGTCGCCGGTCTTGCTTGGAATGACGCGGTAAAAGCGCTTATAGAATATGTCTACCCACTAAAAGCAAATAACGTTACTGCCAAATTTGTATATGCCTTTCTTATTACCATAGTGGTTGTGATCTTGACTATGGTTATTGCTAAAGTTTTAAGACGAGGAGACAAGTAATATAAAGTATAGAGGAATTAAGCTTCGATTGAAAAATGGACTCTACTGTGGTATAGTCGCTTCATATTTTTAATCGATAACTGTTTTGCTTTATGGCTCTTATAGAAACAATCAAAGATGTGGAAAAGGAGACGGAAGTGCTAATTGAAGGCGCTAAAAAAGATGCGGAAGAGGAAATCGAAAAGGCCAAGGCAAATTCTCTCGCTAAAACGGAAAGCTTAAACTCAAAATTTAAGGAGGATAAGGTGGCACAACTTGCGACCCAAAAGGAATCTCTTAAGAGTATGTACCGTGATATTTTAAAGGAAGGCAATGAGCGAGCCGAGAATATAAAGTCACGTGCAAATAAAAATATGGATAAGGCAGTGAAAACTCTTATCGAGTCTCTTTCTGAAATGTCTTAGGAGGGGTGTCTTTAAAGTATCGAAAGTAAATCAAAATATGGCAATAGTTGAAATGAAAAAAATAAGGCTCTTCTTGTACCGGAGCGAGAGCAGTAAGGTTTTAGAGTCTATACAAGGAATTGGTGCGGTTGAATTTATCGCCGTGCCAGAGGAGCTTGCTCTTAAAAAAGAAGAGAAAGAAGAATTCGAATTTGAGAATGCTTCCAGCAAGCTTGATTTTGCGGTCTCTTTTCTGTCTTCGTATACTAAAGAGAAAGCGAGTCTGAAAAAGATGATAGAAGGGGATTGGGTGGCCTCGACTCACAAAGAGGCAGAGTCTCTTGCAAATTCCTTTCCGTTTATTTCTATTGTTGAAGAGATCACTAAAGCTGAGGTCTCAATAAATGTTTGCAAATCCAGGTTAAAAGAGATTGAAGCCGAAAGGGAAACAATCAAGGAGTGGTCTTTCGTATCGGTACCACTTTCTACTCTAAAAACTGGCAAGGTAAAAACTTTTTTACTTAAAGGTGATGCACAAAATATTCAAATTCTTGAGTCTGAACTAAAAGAAGAAGGGGTGAATACTGCCACTGAGTCACACGGTGATCGTCATCATATTTTGGCGGCAGAAGTAGATGATATGGAGGGATTAAGTCGTAGAGCTTCTATGCTTAAAGTCGAAGTGGTTTCATTGCCAGATAGAGATGAGACTGTCCACGAAATTCTTGCTCGATTGGACAATGATGAAAGGGAAGTAAATGAAAAACTTGAAAAGACCATTGCTGAGGTCGAGAAGAGAGCGATAGACCTTCCTAAGATAAAAATACTCGCCGACTATATGCATTGGAAAAAGGAAAAGCATAACCTATATTCAAGTTCCTCTTATATCTCTCGAGTTTCTGTATTTGATGGATGGGTTCCAGCTGAAAAAGTGAAACTTCTTATGGAGACAATATCTTCCCATACACTGTCGTTTGAAATAGAAGAGTTACCTCTTGAAAAAGACGAAACTCCACCAGTTGAGATAAAAAATAAGGGAATAGTAAAACCGTTTGAATCGATAACTAGACTTTACGGTCTTCCAGGGTACAACGATATTGATCCGACAATGTTTTTATCGGCGTTTTTCTTGGTGTTCTTTGGGCTCTGTCTTACCGATGTGGGGTATGGAATATTTTTGGCGGTAATACTTGGACTTATTCTATTCCGATACAAGTTGGAATCTGGGACGAAGCTATTACTAACCCTTCTTATGTTTGGCGGAATATCGGCTGCTCTTGTGGGACTTCTGTTTGGAGGATATCTCGGTATAAATGTTGAATTACTCCCAGAGTGGGCAAAGAAAGTACAAAAATTTGACCCTATAGCTTCTCCGATACCGGTTCTTATTTTGTCTTTGGTACTTGGTGTGGTGCAGGTGATGTTTGGTCTTTTCCTCAAAATACTTCGCGATGCCAAAAATGGTGAAATGACTCAAGGTCTCCTCGATCAAGGACCGTGGCTCTTGACCTTCCTCTCGTTAATAGCTTGGGGACTTAATAAACAGGGGATGCTATCTGGCACACCAGAATATTTTATTTACGCTATTCTAATCTCGGCTGGTCTTATAGTTGTTACGCAAGCTCGTAAGGGAGAAGGGGTATTTGGTAAGATATTTAAGGGTGTGTTCTCGCTTTATGATAGTGTTGGATATTTCTCTGACATACTCTCATATTCGCGTATCCTGGCTCTCGGTCTTGCTACAAGTGCTCTCGCTTTTGCAGTGAATCTTATAGCGGTTCTTGTTCGAGATATGATTCCGGTTATCGGACCTGTTATTATGGTAATAATTCTAATTGTTGGACACACCTTTAACGTGATTGTGAATGTGTTAGGAGCTTTCATACATAGCGCTCGCTTGCAATTTGTTGAATTTTTCAGTAAATTTATTACCGGTTCAGGCAGAGAGTTTAAGCCATTTAAGAGAAAAGAGAGATACGTGACAATTGAAAGATAGGAAACATTAATCAAAAAATTATTAATAAACTTAAGTCATAATTTTTATGGAAATAACATTTGGTTTAGCATTGGTATTTGCAGGAGCGGCAACAGCTTCGCTTCTCGGTTTTATAGGTTCAACAATAGGTATGGGACAAGCTGGGCAAGCAGCGGCGGCTGCTGTGGGTGAGAAACCGGAGCTTTTCGGTAAAGCTCTTCTTTTGCAAGCTCTCCCAGGCTCACAGGGTATTTACGGTCTTGTCGGTGCCTTTCTTATATTGAATTTCGCAGGGATTTTGGGCGGAGACGGTGCTGCTGTGATCTCAACTTTCGAAGGATTGCAATACTTTATCGTAAGCTTACCTATCGGTCTTGCGGGTCTTTTGTCTGCAGTTTACCAGGGTCGTGTATCGGCTTCAGGTATTGTGATGATTGCCAAAGATGAGACTTTGACTGCTCGAGCAATGATCTTTTCAGCTATGGTTGAAACTTGGGCTATCTTCGGATTCCTAATAAGCTTTATTCTTTTGACATCAATATAAGAGTAAAGGCAAAAATAAAATGGCACTACACGACTTAACGGAGAGAATAAAAAAAGACGCGAGAGAGACTGCAAACCGTATCAAAAGCGGAGCGGTTTCAACTGCTCAAGAAATTGAATCAAAGGCAGAAGCAGAAAGACTTTCAATTCAAGAAAAACACAAGTCGAATCTCGAGACTTTGCTTTCTGAAAATGTTCGAAAAGTTAAAGCCAACGCTTCTCTTGAAGTGAAGATGCAGATTGAAAACATCAAGCGTTCACTTGTCGATGAAGCTTTCTCCAAAGCGGAAGTTTTATTTTCGCAGTTGCCAGATAAAGAGTACGAAGAAATATTGAAAAAACTTGTTGTATCTATTCCTCAAAAGACCGAGGGTGATGTTATTTTGCCAAGCAGTCGAAAGGCAATAACGTTGCAGGTTTTAAAAGATGCTGGGATATCGGTATCGTCGGTTATCGAAGGAGATATGAAAGCAGGTTTTATTCTGACCTCTCCTGACTTCGAATATGTAATGACCGTAGAGAATTTGTTTAGGCGATTGAAAGAGAAAAACGAAATTGCGGTCGCTGAAATTTTGTTCGGATAAAAAAAGGAGGGGAGGTATAGATTCGGTATTCGGTATATTTCTAAAAATTTGTTTATGAAATCAGAGTATATATATGCAGGAACGCGAGCTACCGTTCTTGCCCATAATCTATTAAATGATACTCAGCTCGAACGTCTTTTAGGTGCGAGTGATTTGGTGGAGGGATATGGTGTACTTCACGATACTTATCTTGCTCCATACGCACCCGCTCACACCAAGGACGATTTGGAAGGTCTTCTCGACGACTATTACAGAGAGGTAAAAAAAACCGTCGCTCTTATTTCTCCCGTGAGCGAACCTTTTTTGATTTTTTGGCTAAAGAATGATTTCTATAATATTGCGACAATCACAAAAGCGAAGAAGATCAATCTGACAGGGGATGAGATTATGCCTCTTTTGCGAGTTGGTGGAACAGTATCTCCAGTAGACCTTTACCGTGCCTATGAAGGTCGTAAACTCAATCTTATAGATGGAGTTTTCAAAAAGGCAGCCGAAGAGATGGTGGAAACCGACGAAGCGAACGAAATCGATATGATTGCCGATCGCTATTACTTTGAAAAAATTGCTGAAATTGCAAACAATTTAAAGTCTGATTTTATAAAGGATTTTGTAAAAATTAAAATAGACTTATTCAATATAAGGAATGGTTTGAGGGCTAAAGCTACCGAAGGTACTTCGTTTGAAAAGATTTTTATAAAGGGAGGCGAGGTTTACTCTTCCTCACTTTTGAGTAAAGATGACTCTTTGCGAGCTTTGCGAAGGAGGGGAGGTCGCGATTTCTCCCCGGTAATCGAGGATTTTGAGAAGAATGGTCAGCTTGCTGTTATTGAAAAAAAGATTGACGAATATCTTCATAAGTTTTTGAAAGCTAATGCTCGTGAACCTTTTTCGCTTGCTGCGGTCTTTGCTTATGTGGATGCAGTCGAATTGAATGCTGAAACAATAAGGGCAATATTTTCTGCTAAGCTTGCCGGTATGGAAGAAAAGGAAATAAGGACACTAATTCGTAAAATAAATTCATAGAATATGAGTAATATAGAATACAAAATAGCTGTAGTCGGTCCAAAGAGTGTCGTTTCAATTTTTAAGTCTGTCGGGGCAGATGTTTTTTCGGTTGAAAATGGAGACAAGGCGGTTGAGATTTTAAAAAAAATAAAAAAGGATACAGCTTCGGGTATTGCGGGACGAAAATACGCTACAGTTGTTTTACTTGAATCGATTGCGAAGGATATAAAATCAGAAGAATACGAGAAGGTGTCGGAAGGGGATTTGCCAGCAGTCGTCGTGGTGCCCGGAATCGAGGGATCGAGCGGTATGACATTTCTGAAGCTAAAGAAAATGGCAGAAAGGGCGGTGGGAATGGATATATTGAAATAGGAAGAAGTCATAGAGCGTGTAACATATAACGTTAAGGATGATTCATTCAACATATAACTTGTAACACGGGGGAAGAATTTTTAATTACCAATTTTCAATTTTCAAAGAATTTTTAATTCCCGAATTTCCAAACAAAGACACTCAGACACCCTTTTATCTTAAAGTCACCTATCCGAGTTTCTCCTGTTTAAAAATTAAAAATTTAAGCATTATTTACAAAAATTCAAAAATTACAAAATTTAAAAATTGCCTTCTACTAAGGGTTACCTCTTTTTTTCGTGTTAAGTGTTATACGCGACATGCTCCATACCTTATGCTACATACTCCGTATTTTCCCTAAAAGCTATTCATGCGTTTGCGTTTTCGCCTAAAATCCGTATACTGAAGGCATATTTTATCGACAAAATCACAACCTTATTAAACACAAAATGGAAAAGAAATCACAAGGAACTATCGTTAGGGTTAGCGGACCGCTTGTAACAGTTACAGGACTTTCTGCTCCTAAGATGTATGAAGTTGTAAAGATCGGCAATGCTGGTCTTATGGGAGAAATAATCGAGCTGACTGGTAAGATCGCCTCTGTGCAGGTTTATGAAGAAACCGCTGGTATTGCTCCTGGAGAGCCAGCTGAAGGTACAGGACGAACGATGTCAGTCGAGCTTGGTCCAGGACTTTTGGAATCAGTTTATGATGGTATTCAACGTCCACTTTCTGTAATCGAAGATAAATCTGGCTCTTGTTATATTGCTCGAGGCATTGAAGCCGAAGGTATTTCGAGGACTCGAAAATGGCAATTTAAACCTGTTGTAAAAGCAGGTCAATTAGTGTCAGAAGGTGATATTCTCGGTGAAGTAGACGAAACCGAAGCGATAGTCCACAAGATTATGGTTCCTCCAGGTATAAATGGTACAGTCAAAACAATAGCTGACGGTTCCTATACTGTGACTGATGAAATAGCTATTATTACTGACTCGGAAGGCGTTGATAATACTGTACAAATGCTTCAATACTGGCCGATTAGACGACCTCGTCCAAAGAAGGAGAAAATTTTCCCGGAAGAGCCACTTATAACTGGTATGCGAGTTATCGACTCATTTTTCCCTGTTGCAAAGGGTGGTGCTGCGGCAATTCCTGGACCTTTCGGAGCTGGTAAAACTGTTACTCAACAATCAATCGCAAAATATTGTGATGCACAAGTTATCGTGTATGTTGGCTGTGGTGAACGCGGAAATGAAATGACTGAAGTTTTGACTGAGTTTCCTCATCTTGTCGATCCAAACACTGGTCTACCTCTTATGAATAGGACAGTTCTTATCGCCAATACTTCAAATATGCCTGTGGCGGCCCGCGAAGCGAGCGTTTATACCGCTATGACCATAGCCGAATATTACAGAGATATGGGCTACTCAGTGGCTCTTATGGCAGACTCTACTTCGCGTTGGGCGGAAGCTATGCGTGAAATATCTGGACGTATGGAAGAAATGCCTGGAGAAGAAGGTTATCCTGCGTACTTATCTTCAAGAACGGCGGAATTTTACGAACGCGCAGGATTTGTAAAATGTCTTGGAAGTGATGGACGAACCGGTGCTTTGACTGCAATCGGAGCAGTGTCACCTCCTGGTGGAGACTTGTCCGAGCCGGTGTCTCAAGCGACACTTCGAGTTACAAAGTGTTTTTGGGGTCTTGATGGAACTCTTGCGTACAGAAAGCATTTCCCGTCAATCAATTGGCTAAATTCATATACCCTTTATATGCCAAACATTGATGGATATTGGCGAAAACAAATAGCCGAGGATTTTCCTGAAATGAGAAGCTCTGCTATGTCGATACTTCAAGAGGAAGCTAAGTTACTCGAAATTGTTAAGCTTGTCGGTATGGAATCGTTGTCAAACGAAGAAAAACTAACTTTGCACATTGCAAAGGTGCTTCGTGAGGATTTCCTTTTCCAAAACGCCTTCGATAAAGAAGACGCTTATACTCCGCTTGCAAAGCAATATCAAATACTAAAGACTATTATTTCAGTTTACGAGGAGGCAAAGAAGATTGTTTCCCAAGACGAATTTGAATTCGAGACTCTACTTGAGGTGGCTTCTGTCAAAGAGTTGCCTGATTTAAGAAAGTTCCCCGTAGATGAATCGGATCGTTACGAGTCATTCAGAGGTAGGGCATCGGAAGAATTATCAGCATTGAAAGTTTCCGCTTAGACCTCTTTAAATAAATCACTATCTATATGGAAAAAGAAAAAAGCCAAAAAAACGCATCTCGCGAATACAAGACAGTACAATCAGTATCCGGACCTCTTATTGTAGTGTCGGGAGTTAAAGGGGTGTCTTATGAAGAGTTGGTTGAGGTTACGGTATCGGGTGAGGAGAAGAAACGTCTTGGAAAAGTTCTCGATACTTCGGATGACAAAGCTGTTGTCCAGATGTTTGCACCGACTGAAGGATTGAAGACCGAGGACACCAAGGTGAGGTTTACAGGAGAAACAGCTAAAATCGGAGTGTCGAAAGATATGCTCGGTCGAATTTTTACAGGAGGAGGAGCTCCTCTTGATGGTGGAGGAGAGCTTGTACCAGAAAAATATCTCGATATCGCCGGAGCAGCGATAAACCCTTGGAGTAGAGAATTTCCAAATGACTTTATTCAAACTGGGATTTCTTCGATTGATGTGATGAATACTTTGGTCCGTGGTCAAAAACTCCCGATTTTTTCTGGAGCTGGACTTCCTCATGCTCGCCTCGCTGCTCAAATCGCAAGACAAGCAAAGGTTACTACCGGAGAACAATTTGCAATTGTTTTTGCAACTATGGGTGTCACTTTTGAAGAAGCTGCCTACTTTAAGAAGGAATTCGAAGCGACAGGTGCTCTTGAACGTTCGGTGTTGTTTCTAAATACTGCTGCAGACCCTGTAGTCGAACGTATTATGACTCCGAGACTTGCTCTTACTGTCGCTGAGTACCTTGCATTTGAGCAGGACATGCATGTTTTGGTTGTTTTGACCGATATGACTAACTATTGTGAGGCTCTTCGTGAAATATCAAGCGCCCGAAAGGAAGTTCCTGGTCGCCGAGGGTATCCTGGATATATGTATACTGACCTATCAACTATTTATGAAAGAGCCGGTAAAGTAAAAGGAAAAAAGGGAACAATAACACAGATACCGATTCTTACTATGCCTGATGACGACAAAACTCATCCAGTCCCTGACCTTACCGGTTACATTACGGAAGGACAGTTTGTGATCTCGAGAGATTTAAATACAAAGGGTCTTTTCCCTCCTGTTGACGTGCAAGGTTCTCTTTCACGACTGTGGTCAGCCGGTGTTGGCGAAGGTAAGACTCGTGAAGATCATGCGGGAGTCAAGGATCAGCTCTTTGCCTCTTATGCCATCGGACGAGAAGCCCGAGAATTGGCTGTGGTTTTGGGAGAAGCTTCGCTTTCAGATAGTGATAGAGCTCATATAGCTTTTGCTGACGCATTTGAAAAAACATTCATTAGTCAGGGAGAGAGGGAAGAGAGGACAATTGCCAACTCACTTGATATTGGTTGGAATCTGTTGAAGATGGTGCCTCGAGATTCACTTAAACGAGTCAAATCAGAAATGGTTGAGAAATATTTAAAGTAACCCCGTAGAACATGGAACCCACAACAGACGACCTACAACACAACACCCTTTAAAATTTTTAATTCTCAATTTTTAATTTTTAAATAATTTCCAATTACTAAATTTTTAAACCACAGCACCGAAAAAGGTCTCCTGCATCGAGGTTGTTTATCCGAATTTCTCTTGTTTAAAAATTGGAACTTTAAACATTGTTTACAAAAATTTAAAAATTATAAAAATTAAGAATTATTTCCTGCCATTAGCTTTCCACTTACCAACTACTCATTCTTCCTAACAGCTACCCTTATGATATTAAAAGTAAACCCAACACGAATCAATTTGTTAAACCTCAAGAAAGAATTGAAGGTTGCTAAGCGTGGTCATAAATTACTTAAAGACAAGCGTGACGGTCTTATGAAAAAATTTATGGTTGCAATCTATGAAGTAAAAGACCTTCGTAGTAGAGTAGAAACTGAATTAGGCGAAGTTTTTAAGCATTATGTAAGAGGTAGTGCACTTATGTCACAGAACGCGACTGAGAACGCTTTTTTGCTACCAAGCGCCAAAATTTCCGTTGAGGTGAGTAATGAGACTGTAATGTCTGTACCGACTCCTCGATTTTCACTTACAAAAAAGGGGAACCTGTTCTCTTACGGGCTTCTTGAAACCAATGCCGAGATTGATACTTCGGTCTCAAAATTGGACAAATCCTTCGCCGACTTGATTGCTCTTGCAGAGCTTGAAAAGACCATCGAGAACCTAGCTGCCGAGATTGAGCGTACCAGAAGAAGGGCGAGTGCTCTTGAAAACACGAAGATTCCCAACTTAAACGATACTATTAAATTTATAACTATGCGTCTTGAGGAACAGGCGAGAGATACTATTGTCGGTACAATGAGAATCAAAGCGATGATTGTGGCGAAAGAGGAGAGTGTAAATTAAATTTCTGCAGAAAAATAAGCAAGATGTGGGATTGTCTCAGATGTAGGTTTTCAAGAGATTAAAGAATCACGAACAAGCTATAAATATGATTTGTAAAAACCTTAATAAAAGAATTATTGAAGTGTGGAAAAAGAATTTTGATGGTCAGTCTACGCGTACTCCTTTATTTTTCGGTGAGCTAAAGAAGGAGTGCCTTCTTTTTGTAAGTTTGAACCCATCTTTTAGCGACGGTGGGTTCAAGACAATTTTAAGAGACACAAAGTATGAAGGAATGAACCATGGTGATTTTTTTTCATGGAAACCGGATAGAAAAGATTTTGAGGAGTATATTGAAATATGTATTGATATTGACACAAACCATGCGAGAAAGAAATACCCAAAATTTTTTGGCAAAATGGATAACTTCGCAAAGTGCATTGGCATGGATTATGAACACATTGACCTGTTTTTCCATCGCGAAACTGAGCAAAAATCTTTTAAGAAGGAAATCCTTAACGGTAATGAGTTGAACGAATTCGGAAGATGTCAGATGGAGATTGCATGGGATGCAATCACATGTTCAGATCCGAAAGTGGTAGTAGTTGCCAATGCTTTTGGCTCTGATTTGATCAAGAAAGAGTGGCACGATAGATTAACCGACTTTGATGACAAAATTGGTACTTATTGGATAGAACTAAACGACAAAAAAATTTCTATATTTTTCTCATCTATGCTTACTGGACAACGTGCTCTTGATAAGGGTTCGCTTGAGCGGTTGAAGTGGCATGTGAAGAATGTATTAGACAAATCAGGTAGAATAGATACATGAGTATACCTGCTTTAACTACCAGCTTCGGATTCGGGACATAGATGAATACTTGTATTTTGTTGTTTGCGGATTGAGAAAATTATGAAAATATTTATCGAATCAAAAAAAAGGTTTCGATCCAGTATCTTCGCCGAATACCTACCAATGTTTTTGATAACATTTGCACTTGTTTTCGGTGTCTCATATTTAGTAAATGGTACTCCTCCGAATGATGTTGTTTCTATCGAAGAAGTCGGTGCTTCTATAGAGGAAAACAGTACTACAAGTGAGACTTCTAAAGATAATGTCATTTCTGTTGAGAAAGCTAACACTGCAGAGGAATACTTGCCTGATTCATATTGGATCAAAGTAGTACAGGTTGGTGGTTTTGATTCAAATTTGCTTAGTAAGGTTGCCTTGATTTCTGATGAAGACTTTCACGCATATATAGACAGTGATAAATTTGTAACTACATCATTCAACAGCAACTTGAGTTTGTTGTGGGTGGGTTGCCGTGAGGGGTACAAAATTGTAAACGAAAAAAGCGAGACGAACAGTGCCATTTATGGAGTGGATTCTATCCGTGGTATTGAGTTGATTGCTGATGTGAATAAACTCAATATTAGGTGTAAAAAACATTAAGAGAAGTATCTACACCCTTATAATCGACGACCGTCGATTATAAGTGTAGGGGGGGGACACAGAATAACTTATGCTACTAAAAAAGTGGTTCGTAATTATGCCAATCTCTTTAAGGGAATAATTTGATTTAAGAAATTATACCCTTAAGGTAGAAGTATGAAGTTTTCGGGTCTGTAAAGATTAGTGTGTCTCATCCCTGTTAATAAATGAAAATTGGTGAACCGGAAACTTCGACCAAT
>PCWC01000050.1 GCA_002787175.1 Parcubacteria group bacterium CG11_big_fil_rev_8_21_14_0_20_39_22
GTTTTTTTAAACATGGTTTTAGATAATTAAAGAAATACCTTTAAACAGAGCTGTACTTTATCATATTCAGCCCCCGAAAAGTTTCTTTAGCCCGAGAATACTTAGTAGAATAGTCGTTAGGTTTTAGCCTGCCAGCCCTCCCGATGGTCGGGAACAGGCGGGCTTTTAGGAAGAATGGAGGGTTAAAGGTAGTCTGACTAACTCCGCAGCGGGGTTAGTCAGACTACCTGGATCCTGAACCTGTATCAAGTTGTCCGTTGTAAGTTCTTAGTGTTTTCGTTTAGAAATTATGGAATTAAAAATTATAAGCGACGTAGGGCGAGAGAAGTGGGAGAAATTCTGATTTCTCACATTTCCGAGCCGAGGAGTTTATATGGCTTCCATATTTAAAAATCAAAAATTGGAAATTAAAAATTATTAGATTGTATTTTAAGGATTAGTCCACCGCGGCGGATTAGTAGATTAGAATTTCATTTGCAGATTGGGTAACGTTCTTTTCGTTTGAGAATTAAAATTATCCCCACGTGTTAATAGCCATACAAAAATTTGCTCAAAATTGCTATCTTCATTATAATGACCTAATCAGTCCGCATTTAGCGGTTCTTTATAAGATTAATTCGCGTTAATCCTAGTTTTTGTATTAACTTGGATTACGCCAATGTCGCAATGAGTAACAAAAACAATTCAAAAATGAAAGTTGTACCGCTTGGTGACAGAGTGTTGGTTCTGGAAGAAAAGCAAAATAAAGAGAAGAAAACAGCGGCAGGTATTATTTTGCCGGAATCGGTAAAAGAAGATCAGGGCGCACGACGTGGTAAAGTTGTGGCTGCTGGTCCTGGACGGCACGAGGAAGGGAAGCGGGTTCCTGTGGAAGTAAAGGAGGGTGATACTGTGCTGTTTAGTTGGGGCGATACTCTAAAAATTGATGGAGAAGAGTATCATTTGGTTAGCGAAAACAACATATTAGCCATTGTAAAAAAATAATATTTTAAAATCTACTATGTCTAAACAAATTTTATACAATGAAAATGCCAGGAAGGCGTTGAAGAGGGGTATTGACGCTGTTTGTGGAGCGGTAAAGGTGACTATTGGTCCGAGAGGTCGAAACGTCGTGCTTGAAAAAAGCTACGGCGCTCCCACGATAACAAATGACGGTGTCTCAATAGCAAAGGATATATCGCTTTCAGATAAATTTGAAAATATGGGAGCGGAGATAATAAAAGAGGTCGCCACAAAGACAAATGAAACTGCTGGAGACGGAACTACGACCGCGACTATACTAACCCAGGCGATTATAAGCGAAGGTCTTAAGCAGACAGCTATGGGTGTAAACGCTATGGGCATAAGGCAGGGTATCGAAAAAGCTGCAGACCATGTGGTAAAGGCTTTGAAAGAATCATCTCGTCCTGTAAAAGAAAAGGAAGATTTTCGCCACGTCGCTACGATTTCTGCCGAATCAGAATCACTTGGAAAAATAATAGCTGATACTATCGACAAAGTTGGAAAAGACGGAGTGGTGACTGTCGAAGAATCTCAATCTTTTGAAGTCGAATCGGAAATAGTTCAAGGGCTTGAATTCGACAAGGGTTACATATCTCCCTATATGATTACTGATACCGATAGAATGGAGGCGGTTTATAAAGATTCTGCGTTTCTTATAACTGATAAAAAGATATCAGCCGTAAAAGATATCTTGCCTTTCCTTGAAAAGATGGCACAGGCAGGGAAGAAAGATTTGGTTCTTATTGCTGAAGATGTTGAAGGAGAAGCTCTTACTACTTTTGTATTAAATAGACTGCGAGGAGGTTTCAATGTTCTTGCAATAAAAGCTCCTGGTTTTGGAGACCGAAGGAAAGAAATGATGCAAGATATAGCTGTTATGGTTGGAGCGACTGTAGTTTCTGAAGATACGGGTATGACTTTTGAAAATGCCGACTTGAATGTGCTTGGAAAAGCAACGAAGGTTGTATCGACAAAGGACAATACTGTAATAGTCGGTGGCAAAGGAAAGAAATCAGAAATTGAGGCTCGAGTAAATCAGCTTAAGACTCAACGCGAAGCTGTAACTTCTAAATATGATATTGAGAAATTCGATGAACGTATTGCAAAAATGACAGGTGGTGTAGCGGTGATAAGAGTCGGAGCGGCAACGGAGACAGAGATGAAATATTTGAAGCTCAAGGTTGAAGATGCTGTAAATGCCACAAAAGCCGCTATTGAAGAGGGTGTTGTTGCCGGAGGGGGCGTGGCGTTGGTTAAAGCTGCCGATAAGGCAAGAAGCAAGCTTTCTTCTTTGAAGGATGTAAGCAGGGAAATGGAAGCCGGTTTTGAAATAGTGCTAAAAGCACTTGAAGCTCCGCTTCGACAGATTGCCATAAATGCTGGTAAGGACGATGGTTCGGTAATCGTAGAGAATATAAAGAAGGCAGGGAATAACGCCGGATACGATGCCAAGGAAGATAAGATGGTAGACGATATGTTTAAAGCAGGAATTATCGATCCTCTTAAGGTTACAAGAAGCGGAGTCGAGTATGCTGCTTCAGCTGCTGCAATATTGCTTACGACAGAGGTGGCTATTGCGGATGAGCCAAAAAAGGAAGACTCTGGAGAAGGTAATGCTGGAATGGGAGGTGGTATGCCGGGGATGATGTAGGGGGAATGATAGCTGTTAGATAGTTAGGTGTTAGTTGTTAGGGGAGAAGAGAATTCGTAGGTAGGATATTTAAAGTAAAGAAATAATTAGAAAACAAAAACTTACAAAAACGACATACAAACAGCTTATGACCGATATGCAAAATCTCGGAAAACGCGAAGCGTTTTCCGGGATTTTGTAAATCACATACTCAATGCACGTCTCTATATAGGTACCAATCTAAAGGCATTGAAATATACCATATGAAGGAACTTAAAAAAGAACATTTAAAGATAAAAAGAGGTCTGCCACAATTTAATAATGAGAAAGCAATCATATTGGTGCTTGGAAAAGAAGAGGGTTTTATATTCAGAGCAAAGAATAGGAATATTAATGTCGTAGGAAAGTTTGAAGAAAAAGCTCTCAAATACTCTGATCGCAAAAAGGATTTCGATATTAAAGCTGGAAGCAAAACCTTGCGAGTTGGAAGTCCTTCATATTCAATCAAATCCGATCAAAGACATAAGTTTGTAAAAAAATCAGTCATTAATTTGATTGCCATCACAAAAAGAGAAAAACCCGATTTGATTTACTTGCTTTTACCGGCTTACCTTTCAAAAATGGTCAGAGATAGATTGCCTGCTGAGATTCGTAGGAAACTTGTCTTTACTGTAATGGGCAATTACATACGCAAACATCCATTTGTAATACTTGAGAAAATAATTAATTAAAAAAAGTTTTAATATATTAGGTGTCCAACCTCTACACATTGAAACAAAAATTGTGGTTTAATTATAAAAGTGTTAATTCTTGTGTAAACAAAAATACCTGTTAAAACCCATGTTTAATGATAACAGGATAACAATTTCAATTCTGTAAATATGATAGTCAGACTGTCATATTAAAGATTGTTTGATTTTTTTGACTACACCAACCTCGTAGGACGTTCGTAATAGATAATAAATAAATGATACCCAAATATTTCTGAATTTTTGGCGAATTTTGACTAAAATTCTGTGGTTCCGTATTTCTTT
>PCWC01000095.1:0-2163 GCA_002787175.1 Parcubacteria group bacterium CG11_big_fil_rev_8_21_14_0_20_39_22
ACAAAAATACACCGCTTGAGGTATTAACTGGGTCCGAGTATTATATGAAGAGATTACAAGTAGAGTGCAAAAGAGGGTGGACTTATTCAGCTTTTGGTATAGGAGAACATAACATGTTATATTAAAGGCGATATGAGTTTAAAACTACAAGAAGTAAGAGAGAAATATATCTCTTTTTTTAAAAAACGCGGTCATTCTCTGATTCCATCGGCCTCACTTTTGCCTGAAAATGATCCAACTACTCTGTTTACAGGTTCTGGTATGCAACCGCTTATACCGTATCTTTTAGGTGAAACTCACCCCAAAGGGAGGAGGTTGGTAAATTCTCAGAAAAGTTTCCGAGCTGAGGATATAGATGAAGTTGGAGACAATAGACATACAACTTTCTTTGAAATGCTCGGTAATTGGTCTTTAGGCGACTATTTTAAAGATGAGCAACTGCCTTGGGTTTTTGAATTTTTAACAGATGAAATAAAAATTGACCCCAAAAGATTATATGTAACCGTATTCGCTGGAGACGAAAAAAACTCTCTGCCAAAAGATACTGAGTCTGTAGATCTTTGGAAGGATCTATTTAAGAAAAAAGGAATTGAGGCAGAAGATGTTTTTATAGGTACCGAAGAAGAAGGTTCAAAAAAGGGAATGCAGGGAGGCAGAATATTTTATTACAGTACCGCCAAAAATTGGTGGTCGAGATCTGGTGTGCCTGAATCTATGCCTTCAGGTGAGCCAGGCGGTCCGGATTCTGAGATATTTTATGATTTTGGTACGGAACACGATAGTAAATATGGCGAGCATTGTCATCCCAATTGTGACTGCGGTCGTTTTATGGAAATCGGAAACTCAGTTTTTATGGAGTATGTAAAAAATGAGAACAGCGGTTTTGATGTTCTCTATCAAAAAAACGTTGATTTCGGTGGCGGACTTGAAAGGATAACGGCAGCCGCAAATCATGACAGCGATGTTTTTAAAATCGACGCTCTAAGGGTTGTTATAGATAAACTTGAACAGTCTTCAGATAAAAAATACGAAGACCCTCAATATCAAAAATCTTTTAGGATTGTTGCTGATCATATGCGAGCAGCATTGTTTTTGATAGCAGATGGTGTAAGCCCTTCAAATACCGAGCAAGGATATTTTTCTCGAAGGTTGATACGTAGGGCAATAAGACATCTTGATATTTTAGGAATAGGAGACGGTGGTATCTGTATCGAGCCTATTATCTCCTCGTATTCCAGTCATTATGACAATCTATCCAGAAAATCTGAAGAAATAAGGGTGATTTTTAAAGAAGAAGAGGAGAAGTTTAGAAAGACTTTGTCTTCAGGGCTTAAAGAATTTGATAAAATATCATCGGCTAATATTTCTGGAGAACATGCTTTTGTGCTGTTTTCGACTTACGGATTCCCGATCGATATGACTCTGGAGCTTGCAGATGAAAAAGGGATAGTGGTGGATATAGACGGTTTCAATACAGCTTTTAAAGAACATCAAGAAAAATCCCGTATCGGAGCCGAAAAGAAATTTAAGGGAGGACTTGCCGATACCTCAGAGATGTCAATAAAGTACCATACCGCAACGCACCTCTTGGGGGCAGCTTTAAGAGAGGTTGTGGGTGATAGTGTAATGCAGAAGGGAAGTAATATAACTTCCGAGCGTATGCGTTTTGATTTTTCTCATAACAGTAAGCTGACTGATGAGGAAAAGACAGAGGTTGAAAAAATTGTAAATGATAAAATCAGAGAGGGGCTTCCTGTTGTCTGTTCGGAAATGCCTCTTGATGTCGCAAGGGAAAAAGGGGCGATAGGTGTTTTTGGTGACAAATATTCTGATGTGGTTAAGGTCTACAGCATCGGTGATGAAAAGACGGGGATATTTTCGATGGAGCTTTGTGGAGGTCCTCATGTAACGAATACAAATACACTTGGCAATTTTAAAATCTTGAAAGAAGAAGCTGTTTCGCAGGGAGTTAGGCGCATAAAAGCGGTTCTTGAATAGGACTTACGCATTCGGCGAATTTCTTCGTTGCTTCGGTCGGGAAAACACTCACCGTATTGTGTGTATACGTCTCGCATTTTCCCTCCCTCGCGCCTCGAACTTCACTCGAATGCGTAAGTCCTATGTAAAAGAGATTTTCTAAATCATTAAGAACCGTAATAGATA
>PCWC01000095.1:2365-3658 GCA_002787175.1 Parcubacteria group bacterium CG11_big_fil_rev_8_21_14_0_20_39_22
AATATGGGGAGAACGTATTTGTATTTTATATTGGAAGTGAAAGTGTAAGCGGTGCTATTGCAAGGTTTAGTTCTTCCAAAAATCCGGAACCTATTTTTTCTGTTAGAAAATCTTTACCAAATTCCAAAAAGACAAACGAAAAAGATTATTCAAGACTTTTATACAGACTTATATCCGATGTCTCTCGTGAACTTATCGACAGGGGGATAGCGGGATCCGATATTTCTTTGCGAAGATTAAAGAGACCTAAAAAAGCGTACTGCATTTTATCTGATCCTTGGTGTAATTCTACTACTAAGATTATTACAGAAAAGAAATCGAAACCTTTCACTGTCACATCTTCTTTTTTACGTTCGCTTTTACACAACCAGGAACTGTCTTTTGGTGAAAAAAATATGCCTTTTTTAAAGTCCACTCCAGATATAAAGGATGTGGAAATTGTAGAGAGAAAAATCATAAGCACTGAGTTAAACGGATATCGGACAGAAAACCCGTACGAAAAGAAAGCTTCTGAGTTAAAAATGGCAACAATGGTTAGTATTATGTCGCGTGATATGGCGTCTGAAATTCGGGACATTATGACCTCGATACTGCACGTTGAACATATAGAACTGCATTCTTTTCTCTTTATGTCCTACACCAATATGAGATTACTTTTTAACGCTGATGTAGACTATATCTTCATAACTGTGGGAAAGGATCGTACGGAGCAGGTATTTGTGCGAGGTGGATCTGTAATTAACGTAACCTCTTTTTCTGTAGGTAGGAATACCTTAATAACGGATATTCAAAAGCAAACTGGTGGCAAAATTGATCCGGTTGTAGCGGTTTTAATGCTTGCTGAAGAATCAGATGCTAATGAACATCACTTGGAAAGGACCTTTAAAGGTATAGCTTCCCAATCTGCCGGAAAGTGGCAAAATTCCTTCAAAACCATATTGCAGGATTTTTCCAAGCGACATTTTCTGCCAAGGCAGGTGTTTTTGGTTGCTGAGCAGGACATAGCGTCTTCGCTTAAGTCTCTTATAAAAAAAGTTCCGGTAAGTGAGCTTATACTAAAGAGTACACCTTTTAATGTCACTGTTCTCGACGACGCTTTACTTAGAAGTAAAGGTTTTGATATGGGTGAAAAAAACGATCATTTTCTATTTCTAAGTCTTATATTTTTAAATTCTATAAGGGGAAAGGGGTAGTAACTTAGGTATTGCATGACTAAGTTCACATACATATTGCACTCATTAACCAAATGGGCACAAGATGAAAATACAATCAAAATATCGAGGAATTAAAGGG
>PCWC01000001.1 GCA_002787175.1 Parcubacteria group bacterium CG11_big_fil_rev_8_21_14_0_20_39_22
TCATTTTCATAGTTCCTAACTTAAAGGCGTCCCCGAGGGGACGCCTTTAAGTGTATCAATTATTGAGGAGAAAAGGGAGTTTCGTTATTCAGAGTACTTTAGTTTTCAAATTTACCTATAAACCAATCGAATTTATTCTGACTTCTGGAGGTTATTCTGTAAAATTTAGGCGGTCGGACAGATGGGCACCATCACTCCCGATTCGGGAGTGATGGTGCCCATCTGTCCGAGAAGAAGAGAGCACCCTCAGAATAGGTGGTAGGTGTTAGCTTTTAGGAAGGGGAGGAGAAGAGAAAATCCCTCACCGCAAGCGGTCCCCTCCCTTTACAAAAGGGAGAATTCCGAAAGGAGAGGAGAATAGTTGTTAGTTGTTAGGTTGTAGTTGGTAGGAAGAAATAGGGAGAGGAGAAGAGGGTCGATTCAGTTTTGGTTGTTGCTAAGTATCTTCGATAGATTACCGGAAAGTTGTTTTACCGATTCATCATCCAAAACAGAAACAGTAAAAATTTCGTTGCTGAATTTTTTTGCTTTTTCTAATTTGTCCTTAGCTTCTTTCTCATTCAACACATCGGACTTGGTAAGAATTATCACTTCTTTTTTGTCCAAGAGTTTTTTATCATAATCACCTATCTCTTTTCTAATAACTTTGTAGTCTCTTTCGATATCTTCGCTCTCAAGAGAAATACAGTGAAAGAGTATTTTTGTTCTTGATATGTGACGTAGAAATTTATCACCCAAACCCTTACCCTCGTGAGCCCCCTCTATAAGACCGGGGATATCCGCCAAAATGTAACCGTAGAAAGCTCCAAGATTAGGCTCGAGTGTCGTGAAATCATAACTACCAACTTTAACATTGGTATTTGTGAGCGCGTTTAACAAGGTCGATTTACCAGCACTTGGTAAGCCGACAAGTCCGGCATCAGCAATCAGTTTTAATTCGACTGAGAAATCAGCCTCTTCGCCATCTTCGCCATCCGTTGATTTTTTTGGTGCCTGGTTTGTCGAAGACTTGAAACGTTCGTTACCAAGACCTCCTTTACCTCCCTTTAAAATAATCTCTGTGCTATCTCTGTCTAAAAGCTCGATAGACTCACCCGTCTTAAGGTTTGTAATTACTGATCCGATTGGGAAATCGATAATCAAATCTTCCCCACCTTTTCCCTTTTGACCGTAATTACGACCATCTTCACCATCTTGAGCCTCGAAGTCTTTCTTGTTGCGATAATCAGCGAGTTTACCTATGTCGGTAATAGTGCGAATCAAGACATCACCACCATTACCACCATCGCCTCCACCTGGACCTGCGAATTCGTTAAATTTCTCATGCCGCCACCTGACGACACCATCGCCACCTTTGCCAGCTTTTATATGTATTGTAAGTTCGTCAATAAATGCCATTTTGTTTGGTTACCCCCCCACACCAAAATTTTTTGGTGCGAGCTTTGCCTTCAAAGCGGGGTTTACCCCCACAGTATAGGACAGAAACAACAAAAACGCCAAATTTGTCGAAAGTTTGTTACCTATTTTACCACCATATGATAGTCGGACTATCATATTCTTCATATTCTTTAGTTTTAATTTGTATCGAGAATTGCTTTTTTTACCAAACTTATCACACCTTCTTTTGATTTTGCGACAACTATAAATCTGCCATTATGGCAAAATGTCGCATCTTCTACACCTGTCTCTTTCTGAAGTTCTTCGTCACTTTTTCCTGCCCATGACTGTGGAAATGGTTTTCTACAAGCAAAAGAGTGTGGCTCTTTTGGAACGGCGATAGCTCGCCAATTATTGTTTAATTCATCAGGTAAAATTACAAAAAGTGGTTCCGGGTATTCTGACAAAGCTTCTTTCCAAGGATACCTTGCATCCAATTCTATAATCCGTTTATCGCTTGAGGTCTGATACGCATCCTTTACAAGTGTGGAAGCTTCAGAGCCGGCTTTCCCTTTTTCAATAGCCCTTTCTATAACTGATTTTGCAAAATCAACCGCTTTGAGAAAATTTGAATCTTGGGCTCCATCTTTCTCTTTCCAGATGGAATTGAAAAGTGATATCGCCCCTCCAAAACTTAAAGGTGTTAATCCTCCTGTTTCTACACAAGGATTATCGATTCCATTATCATTGGCATCAATAGGACCGACTATCTCTTCGTCGATTTTGTTTACGACTTCCATATTTGCATCACACAGCTTAGGTCCATATTCTTTCCAAACTAAACCAAAAGAGGCATAAGGTATTCCGTTCTCTCGAACACCAGCTCCGCCTTGCTGATGATGATCGAATCTACCAGAACCAGTATCGTATATACCACCAACATCAACAACCATATCGGCATTCACCACTATTTTACTATCTCTGGTTCGTAATACTTCAATATTGCCATTATGAAAAATCGATAGGACCGCGACGGCACAAACGTCGTCGGGATGAAATTTACCATTGTGTGTAGCTACTTTGACCATTTAGGGAGAGTATAACATAGAAATAGCTGTTAGGATGAGTCATACAACCTGTAGCATATAACATGTAACAAGAGAGAATAATTTTCAATTTTCAATTTTCAAAAAATTTTTAATTCCCGAATTTCCAAACAAAAAGAACGTTACCCAATCTGCAAATGAAATTCCAATCTACTAATCCGCCGCGTCGGACCAATCCTCAAAATGCGGACCCTGTTTTTTACTTTATTATTTGAAATTTTATTATGTGAATTAGAAATTAGATGAATTAGGTGAATTTTCTCCCCCTCTTTTCGTGTTACATGATTCGCTCTCTCGCCTACGTGTGCGTAGAATAAAATATGCAAATAAAAATATCGCAAGTCCAATAACTAAAGAGGATATAAATATAAACTTATTACCCTCAATTAACGCCTTACCTCCATATGAAATTACAAAGCTAAAAGGAGCAACTCCTATGAAAGTAGAGAGGACAAACACAGGTAAAGAAACCGAGCTTAAAAACCCGAGAGCATAACTTAAAATATCGACCGGTATAATAACACGAAGGAACACCAGCCATAAGAAGTGTTCTTCCTTAGGTATTTTTGATTCATACTGGCTTATTTTCTCAAGCGAAACAAAGTTTAACAACACAGGTTTGCCAGAATAACGTGCAATAAGAAAAGCCATAACTGAACCAAGTGTCCAACCTATGACCGTATATAATCCCGCAAGGAATGGTCCGAATATTACTGCAACCGTCGGGATAATCGGCCAAATTGTAACTGGGGCAAATACTATCCCTAAAGTTATAAGAAGGATGAAGAAAAAAACACTTACCAATCCGTTACCCGACACAAATTCTTTAAGATAAGAAAGTAAACTCTCGTCGATAGTCACATAAATACTCATCGCTACAACAATGATTAGAATAAGAGCGGACAAGATTGTAACTGCTTTATTTTTCATTGCGATTAGAAATTGTCTAACTCTGGAAGTATTGGTGAAAAATTTCGGACAAGGCGTAGCCAAAACTTCCGGGATTGGGTCTGTAAAGATTAGTGTGTCTCATCCCTGTTAATAAATGAAAATTGGTGAACCGGAAACTTCGACCAATTTTTGTGCTCGAA
>PCWC01000108.1 GCA_002787175.1 Parcubacteria group bacterium CG11_big_fil_rev_8_21_14_0_20_39_22
CATTAACGAATTTGAAAATGCAGGTTATGTTGTATCTCAAAAATTACTAAACGCAAATGATTATGATGTTCCGCAAGATAGATTGCGTGTAATTATTATTGGATACCATAAAGATTTAGGAAAGAAATTTGAATTTCCTGAACCGCAAAAATACAAACCTGTCCTAAAAGACGCAATCTATGATTTGCGTTTAGCAAAAGCCGCCAAAGATAAAAATAAAACAAATGGTGATACTTTGAAAATTCCAAACCATGAATATATGAATGGTGGATTTTCCACTATCTACATGTCGCGAAATCGCGTTCGATCATGGGATGAGCCTTCTTTCACCATTCAAGCCGGTGGTCGTCATGCACCACTTCATCCGCAAGCTCCCAAAATGAAATTTATTGAGCAAAATAAAAGAATTTTTGTACCCGGACATGAGGAGAAGTATCGCCGACTATCCGTACGCGAATGCGCAAGAATCCAAACATTTCCCGATGATTTTATTTTCAAATATCGGGATGTTGCTGACGGCTATAAAATGATTGGTAACGCAGTGCCAGTTAATTTTGCAAAGCATATTGCTCAAAAAATTATGGCGGATTTGAAATAAATTATGGAAGAAGAACAAAAATACAACCGAGGGTCTGAATGGAGAAAATGGGATTTGCACGTGCATAGCCCGAAAGTGTTTTTAAATAACCAATTTGGCACCACAAGTAATGATGATTTTGTAAATAAAATAAGTGAATCGGGAATTGTTGCAGTTGGCTTGACGAATTATTTTCGTTTCGATGATTCAGAACTCGGAGAGATAAAAGACAAGTTGACCGAAAAAGGAATTGTTGTTTTTCCCAACATTGAATTTAGAACACAGCCCCCAAACAAAGAAAACAAGGAAATGCACATTCATGTTTTATTTTCAGATGATGTTTCTACTCAAAAAATTACAAACTTTTTAGGCAGATTAAAAACCGTTGACCAAAAGTACTGTAAAGATTTAACACCGCAAGACATCGGAACTACATCAATCACTATCGACACATTAAGAAATGCACTTGCTGGAGATGAGGACATAAAGCACTTGAGAGATTATCTGATTATTGCTTGCCCGCGAGGGCAAGGAAATTTTCGACCCTCCAACAGCGACGACGGGCGAGGAAATAATTTTGCAATTGTCGTTGATGACTACTCGGACATACTTTTCGGAAACGCCGATGATACAGAATTTTTCTTAAAGAAAGATAGGTACAAAAACGCGAAAGCAAAACCTGTTTTGTCTTGCTCTGATGCTCACAAGAACGATGATATTGGAACAAAATTTTCTTGGATAAAAGCAGACGTTACCTTTGAAGGATTGAAGCAATCCTTGTATGAACCCAAGGAGCGAGTTGTTATCCAAGAAAGAAACCCAAGTGATTCAAAAACGAAGCGGTTATTTATAGATTATACGACTTACAAAACATCTTCCAGTGAAGAAAAAGTCTATTTCAATAAAGACCTAAATTCAATCATAGGCAAAAGAGGAAGTGGTAAATCAACATTACTTAAAAATTTAGCACAGAAAATTGACACGAATGAATTTAGCAGGCGCGACCCAAAGGCGCCATATGTTTTAAATGATTTTGAGGTTATTTGGGGAGATGGACAAAAAAATGGTGGGACAGAAGAAAGCCCTAAAAGTATTTTTTATATCCCACAGGGATATTTGAGTGCGTTATCGTACGACGATGGAGAACGCGCGCATGAAAGAGATTCCTTTTTGACTCAACTATTGAAAAAGAACGATCGTTTTGCAAACGCAATCCAAACGTTTGAAAGCTTTGTATCTAAAAATAAAGTACACATCGAAGAACTTATCCAAAAATTACTCACGACCAACGATTCCATAAGAGAAAATAGTGTCCTGCTGAAAAAACAAGGAGCGAAAGCTGAAATTGAGGAAGAAGTTAAGAAAAAGAATGAACAAATCAAAAAGTACAAGGGATCTGATATTACCAATAAGGAAGTTAAGGATTATTCTGAAGCGCAAAAAGCTGTTGAAGACAGTAAAAAAACTGTTGATATTTTGAAACAAGACAAAGATATTTTGAACACCATAAAGAAAGCGGGGGCAAGTGTTTTTATTTCTGATCAAGAATTTAGTTTGTTGTCTTCTGCTCGACAGGAGCTTATTCAAAATGAGCTTCAGAAGAAGAGTAAAGAAAGCCTAAAAACTCTAATTGATGAAGAAATAGTAAAGATTGATGAACAAATCAAGAAGTTGACCAAAATAATCACTGATAAGGGCGAAGTGGTCAAAAAGTTGGAAGAAAGAATTAAGAAAACCAAAGCACTTGAAGACCTAACTAAAGAGCTGGCAACACTTGAAAAAACACTTGAGACCATAAAGAAATTATCGGATCAGCTCGCAAAAGCTAAAAAGGAACGTACAGAAACCATAAATGCCTTAGCTGATTCGTATGGTAATTTTGAAACTCAGCAGACTTCAATATACAAAACAATAAAATTTGAGGAAAAATTCTCTTTTCTGAAAGTGGAAATTGTTGCTCGATACAACACACAACAACTCAAAACATTTGTTGAGAGGAACATAAACACTCGGGATTCTCAACAGAGCATAAAAAATGACGATGATGTAAAAGTATTGTTTGGAGATTCCCCTGAAAAGCTATCCTCTGACACAGTAAAAAAGTTGATAACTGGATTGATAGATGAAACGATTGTCATTAAAGTCGAGGCTGGCGATGTGGGAACGGTACTTGCGCAACTATTGAAAAACAGATTTGAAATTGATTATCTTAATTCTGTAAAAACAAAAGACGCACAGACTCATTTCAAAGATATGACAGGTGGACAAAAGGCAATCGCGCTTCTTGAGCTTATTTTCAGATTTGATGATGAAAAGTATCCGATTTTGATAGACCAGCCTGAAGATGATCTTGATGTTGGTGGTATAGCAAGTGATTTAGTTAATTTTGTAACAACCGAAAAACAAGATCGGCAAATTATTATAGTGACCCACAACGCAAGCTTAGTTATTTGTGCTGATACAGAAAATACAGTCGTTTCCAATGTAAAAAATTTAGGTAATAGCAAGTATGATTTTTCGTATTCAACTGGTTCGATAGAAAATCCATACCGACGAATAGATATTATTGAAGTACTTGAAGGCGGCGAAAGCGCTTTGAAAAAACGAATGCTGAAGTTAAGTATTCGCTAAAGGGAGTTCTGCTTGCGCGCGCATGGGAGGGGTGGGGCAAGCGCAATATGATTTGCTTGTACAATGCATTTGTTTGAAACAATCCTGATATAATGCAAACAACATGCTGAAACGAGAAAAGCGCAAAATGCCAACCTTTATTAAATCTGCACTTGAAGCAGGTGATTTAATGAATGCATACAAAAACAGACCGCCGTGCCAACGCCAACCCTGCGCGCCTCGCACCGACGCAAACGACGGAAGAAAGGGCGGACAGAATATCACCACTTTGCTATACTCAAATTA
>PCWC01000021.1 GCA_002787175.1 Parcubacteria group bacterium CG11_big_fil_rev_8_21_14_0_20_39_22
ATTTAAAAGCAAAAACCCGCCATTATTGAAAATCTATTTCAGGGGACATCTTAGGATTGGAGAATACTAAACCTCACATCCACCCCGATACCGCAACACTCCCTTCCCTCCTTTTTCTTCCTACACCCGTCTAAACGACAACCCTACTACGCCCAGAGCCCACGCGGGGCAAGCATAAAACATTTAACTCGATCATTTAACTTGGAACACTATGTAGTAGTTTTTAATTTCCAATTTCCAATTTTTAAAGAATTTTATAATTCCGTAATTTTCAAACGAAAGGAACATTACCCAATCAACGAATGAAATTCCAATCTGCTAATCCGCCGCGGCGGACTAATCCTCAAAATGCGGATTCTGTTTTTTTATTCGTATTTTCGTATCTTCATTAGTATTTCGTATTCCACTCTTTCTTCCTTATTATTTAAAATTTTATTAGGTGAATTGGGAATTAGATGAATTAGGTGAATTTTCTCTTACCCTCCTCTTTTCGTGTTATATGTTACAAGCTACACGTTACATGATTCATCCTAACAACTATTTATTTATCCAATTACTACAAAAATCAAAAAACTCCCTATAAGTATCGAGATAAAAACAGTCGCAAATCCATAAAAGTTTTTCATTTAAAATTTATAATTTTTAGATTTATGATCCCCGATTTGATTTCTGTCTCCTGTTATTTTCGTAATTCAGTTATCGGTTATTTATCGTCCGCATCTTGAACATTAGTCCGCCGCGGCGGATTAGCAGATTGGAATTTCATTAGTTGATTGGATTAAGTTCTATGTTACACGCTACATGTTACATGCCTTTACCCTCATAATGCTCGACCAACTCCTTAAGCTTCTCATTTTCTGGATTTCTCGATAATCCAAGCTTTGCGACATCAAGAGCCTTCGCATCATTTTTAAGTGACTGGCTGTAGAAGCTTGCAAGTTCAAAGTACCACTGAGACATACTCTTGCTATTTTCAATCGCCCTCTCATAATTTTCAATCGCTTTTTCGGGCTGGTTTAAGTAATATCCATAAAGATTACCCAAATTACCAAAAGGTAAGAAGGTGTCTGGGTAGAGAGCTCCCAGGTATTCCCAAACCTGCCTTGACCCTTCATAATCGTTTACAAACTTATAATGAAGTCCCATATTCACCCAGTCCTCAAAGGAAGTTGGATTTTCTGCCAAATTATTTTTTGTTTCCTTTATTTGTGCATCCAAAGTAGCTATAACATCTTCGCTGAAGTAATCAAGATAGGTTATTTTTCGATTTAAATCAGGTTTTTCCACACCAATATCATCCACTCTCTCAACCGTTATATCTCCGTCTCCGCTATATTCAAAACCTATTCCATCACCCAAATCAACTTGCCTATCATTCTCTCCACTGTCTACAACTTCACTTTCCGATAAATCACCCCTTAAATCACTCCATACATAAAATCCTGCTCCAAAGATTATAACAGCCGCTACAACAATACCCGCAATGTTTTTGAATTTATTTTCTTTTTTATCCCCTTCCATCACCCCAATATAACATGAATCATGTAACTTGTAACACCAAAAAACCTCGATTCGCGTAGCGAATCGAGGTTTTTACGTCCTTCCGTTTTCTGTTTTTTGTCTTTCCTAACACCTAAAAGCTAACACCTAACAGCTATTTAGGTTTTCCAGGCAACAACAAAACCCGCTTTCGCGGGTTTTGTTGTAGCGATCCGCCCAAGAGCGACGGAATCACATTAACTGATTAACGAGACTAACTTAGTAATTGATCGTCTGGCCGTTTAGACCGTTTGCAGAATATACGCGGTAACCGTTTGTCCAGTCATTAGATGCCTGAACTGAAGTGGTTGTAGCGTTAGGTGACCATACGAAGTTATTGTTAGTGTCTGCATTGACAGCTGTCGCGTTACCCATAAGAGTTGCGAGTGACGGATATGCCGCATCTCCCCGAAGGGTTGTCTGAATCGACGCACCTGTTGCCGCACCTGAAACGTCACCTCGAATTTCGAAGTATCGTGTCTCGCCGGCAGGGATTTGAAGAGCAGTATCTGTACCATTGCTATCAATGTCAATTTGAATATCAGTTGATCCATCAACCCACACAGCGTTAGTGTCATCCAACTTACCGCTCGCATTTACTCCCGAAACTGGGTCATTCAACTGACCATCAGGTCCAAGAGTTTCGTAAGCGAAGGCGTTAATCGAACTTACCGTAGCTGTAGTTGTCGACAATCGGAATGAGAATGAATCCAAACCGATATTACCCTTTGAGTTAGCTGTTACCTTAAATCGAAGGAGTGGCTGGTCGCCATTCCTAAGATTCTCTGCAATGCCATCTGATATTCTTTCGACTGTTGGGTAGCTCTTGAATACTCTTATACCGTCAACTGCAGTATCTGAAGATGATCCGGTATTTATAGTTGTAGCTCCTGTACCCTGAGTTCCTGTTGAATCGTTACCATCGTAGTCAATCTGGACAAGAGCACCTTGTGTACCAGCACCTGTTGTACCGATATCCTTAAGGTCAACCTTGATTGTCAAAAGAGTCTCGACATCTCTGTTCAAAGTAAGGCCGGAAACGGTAGAAGTAGCGTATCTTGTTCCAGCAAATACCGCTTCTCCAACTTGAGTACCGTCTGCCTTGTGTAGAGTAACCTTAGTTATGTTAGCTGGTGTGCTTGAAGCTGAGCTGTTTGACATCTGAAGAGCAAGTTTATTCAACGTTATATCTTCATTTGTCGCTCTTAGCTTAAGAACTCCAACAACATTACCTGTAGTTCCAGCAGCAACTATGTCATATGAAGGGCTTGAGTCGCTCTTCTCTACTGTAAAGCTTCCGCTTGAAACAACAGTCATAGTTTGACCGGTTGCAGCTGAACCGCTAAGTGTTGCTGTAGAACCTGAAGTTACACCAGTTGCTGACAATGTAGAAGCCGCAGGAATGCCGAGCTGGAATGTATTTCCGGCTGTAGCAGAACCTGATAGGTTACACTTGAAAGTAAGCGTGGATACAACTCCCTTAGGAACAGTTACACCTCCTCCATCAAGCGTAATGGTGTTTGAACCAGCCGCCATAGTTGGGATGTTTGAACCTGTGTTAAGAGCAGTTGAACCGTTGTAGAGCTTACAACCTGTAAGCTGGGTTGGTGTGTTCGTTCCTGCAAGTGAAATCTTGAACGAAATAAACTTAAGGTCTTCACCTGAAGCTGTAGCGTCTACTCTGACATTTGCTAATGTGAAGTCTTGAGTTCCTGCAACAACATTCTGATCTACAGGATCAGCTGAAACGCTGATTGTTGCCGCAGCCGCCTTAGCAGTCATCGTGTTAAGAGTGATTGCTGAAGAAGGATCCGGAGTTATAGTGTTACCTGTTTGCTGACCTGTAACAGATGTCCACTGAGTAGAAGGTGTTGTTGAAGCCGCAAAAGTATCATCCGAAACAAATGTGCTTCCCAATTTACCCTTCAAAGTGTATGTATTCTCTCCTACTGGGAAAGTAATGGTGTCTGTGAAAGTAACTGTTCCGTATGGTGCTGTTGTGTTTACACCATCAACCGGTCCAGCGACAACTGCACCGTTTGAGTCAACGATTGAGATCTGAGTTACATTTGCTACCTCATCTCCAGTAGCAGTAGCATTGAATACCAAGCTCTGAACTGAAACTGGCTCACCGTCAACCTTTACTGTAAATCCTCCAAGTGGCTGATTTGGAACATTGATAGCAACGTTCTGAGCAGCTACTGAATTGGCCTTTGAAACTGTGATCGAACCACCTGAGATGGTTACGACTGACGCATCGTAAACCGGGCTGGTTGGAGTAAATCCGTTTCCGCTTGTAGGAGGCGTAATGCCGTATCCGTAAAGTTCGCCAGTTACGTTAATATCAGTGATTTTGTAGATATCGAAAGCAATCGTTCGACCTGAACCTGAAACGACATCTCCCTTAACAGAAATCTCTTTGAAAAGACCTTTGTCAATTACGATACCTGAACCGAAGTTGGCTGTGTAGTATTTACCATCTGAAGAAACTGTTGGGGTATATGCTACGCCGTCAACGTATACCATTACATTAGCAAGGTCGTTGCTTGAAGCCGATCCTGACTGATTGAATCTGATCGAGTTCAAACGAACTTTTTCAACTGAACCAGCTGTGACCTTAACCGATGTAAATGTATATCCGTCTGTTCCAACTTCTTTTGTCTGAGCTGAAGCAGGATCAAGCGTACCCCTTTCTGCTGTAACTGATCCGATAGAAAGTGATGAGTTGATTGTGTGTGCTGCTCCTGTAATCGGAAGTGATCCCGAAACAGTTCCCGAAGTGTTTACTCCGACAACTGCTATAGAAGCAACTTGTCCTGCATAGTTTGAAAGGCTTGATGACATGTTACCTGCAATAGTAACAGTTTTTGAAGTTCCTGCAGGGATTGTAAATGCCTCGCCTACAAGCGCTTGATTGTTTGAATTCAAAGTCTTTGCAATTCCGATTTGGGTTCCGTTTTCATCAAGAAGAACGACTCCCGAAAATACAGCGTTGTTTGCAAATCCTGTTCTCTCAACAGTAAGGGAATTTACTGTAATGTCCGTTGACCCTGCAGTAAGAGTTACCTTAGTGAAAGGAAGTCGAGCTGCAGATTCTACTGCAAGCTGTGCTCCTGGTTGTGCCGCAGGACTTATTGTAAGTCCTGCAGTTGTTCCCGTACCTGTTCCGGTTCCGGTGCCAGTACCTGTACCAGTACCTGTACCAGTTCCTGTACCTGTTCCGCTACCGGTTTGCACACTAAGTTCGTTTAGCTTCGCTCGGGTTGATGCACCAACGAAGCCTGTTCCATTTATAAGACCAAGAGGTGTCAAGACTTCAGAAGCATATTTGTTCTGGAATCTTACAACACCTGCCTCTGTAAGAGCTCCGAAGTAAGAAGTCTCATTGCCTGGTGAACCAACTCCCGTAGAAGCGATATTCACTCCGTCGGCGTTGAGGACCATCTGAAGTTGTTTTACATCTTCACCCGTATCTCCCAATGAGAGGTTTCGGCTAAAAACGTAACCGGTTCCCCCGGTAGTTGTACCGCTTCCGCTACCACTACCTGAAGGTGTGCCTCCCGTAAGGGAAACTCGCACGTTGTCGATAGTTGTTTGATCGGCACTAAAGGACTGAAGCAATCCGATGATTGCATCAATCTGAGTTGCCGTCAAAGCAGCATTTGCTGTATTTGCACCTACTCCTCCAACAAGTGAAAGAGCGAATGCGATAGCAACAAACCCTGCGACAAATTTATTTGTCTTAGATTGTTTTGAATAACTCATAATTTTCTTAATAACTAATAATTTCCCCGGTCGTTTATGTTAAAAATAAAGTTGACCGAAAACATTATTGAATCGAGAAACTTCTCCCTGCTTTCACTTTGACGTAAAAAGCGAAAACAAAAATTGGTATCTCTATAATTACCTGTCGGTCCTTAAACAGACCTGCTGTCTCTCTACAATATAATATTGTATGGAGACAGCAGACCTGTTACCAAACCGAATCAGGATACTGACTAATAATTACTGTCTTTGCTAATAATTAACGATGATATAGATAGAATGGTCGCAACAGATACGTTGTAGGTATTTCGATGCAGATTTTCTGAAATGTCTTTAAAAGACATCAGTCAAAGAGTTCTGTACTTTCGCACGTTCTATAAACGATTTCTACACGCATTTTTAATGCGCAAGTTTTCATATTAAATTGTCAACGTTCTGCTTCGTATTCTGAAATCGCGCCGACCATAATTTTAGAGACTTTGAAATGTGTCCTTAAAACACAACCCTCTTCTCTCTCTCCAAAATTTGCAATACCTAATTTCTCAGGTGTTGCAATCGGTTAGGGTAATTATATACCCTACGTGGCACCCTGCAAAAATATTATGTGGATAACTCAACCGGCAGAAGATTAAACTTCTGCCTTTTTTAGAAACAAATACAAGCTGCAAAAATTATTACAGACTCATACTGACTCCAAATATCGAGTCAAATCCCACAATAACCAGTATCTCATAGAAGGTACCTGAAGTCAATAAATTCCCTCTATTATTATTAGTAAGACATAGATGGGTGTAAACACCGCCCAGATTCCCCAAATTATTCCCAAATTTAATACGCCGAAAACCACGATTTCGCCTTCAAAAAGACACCCGCCCTACCCCTCATCAGTCAAAAGAGGTGTTTGTAAAAGACATTTTATAGAAACTCTTTAGACCCTACACCAGCGAGTAAGTACTCCATCTCCGTTCCCCTTCTTTTTTAAGGACACCCTCCTCAACAAGAGCGAGCAGTTCTCTCTGTATTGTCTTTTCGCTGCAATTCTCTATACCAGAAGAAAAGTCTTTTATATTTTTACCTCCACCCTTACTTGCTATTTCTATTATTATATCTCTTCTACCCTTCTTCTTCTCTTCTACTTTAGAATGTGCTTTATTATCTGAATTGTTCTTATATTGATCCACAACTCTATTACCAGAACTCTCTTTCGGCATATATGAACTCGAGTTAAGGATAGATTGTCTTTTAATAGTCTTCTTGCCGAAGTTTCGATTATCAGAATAAAATGTCTTTTTATTTTCTCCCTCATTCTCTTCTCGAAGAGAAGTATTGATATCGAAGAAACCGGTTTCAAACGAGGGATACTGTTTGGATTTACTATTTTCTTTTGAAGGACTTATGGTTTCCAGTATTAGATTTATTTCACGTTGCAACACAGATGAATTCATTTCCGTAAATGAACCACTGACATACCCCATATAAACATAAGAAGAAGCTGTCTGAAGCAATCTTCCAAGTTCACAAAAGATCTCACCATTATCTGAAACAGATCTCCCTATAAAAGACGAAGAATGCTCGATCATTTTCAAACAGACTTTTCTCATATCTGTCTTTAACTGATCATTGTCCTGTAAAAGACTCGCCAACAGATACAGAGCTGCCGATATTTTTTCTGTCTTTTTAAATACAAACAATGAGGTATTGTCTTTTATAAACCCTTCTATGCCTTTACTATTTAAACTACCCACAATTGAGTCGTTATTTTTTTTGTCTTTTTCTTCCATATTATTGCCCTTTATGCTGTATTAGACATATTTATATAGTCTTTTACATTTAGTGTCCTTTACAGCACTTGATATTTATGTCCTTAATTATAACGGACAAAAATATAAAAGTCAAACGCGGAATCCATAGAACGTGTAGCGTGTAACATGTAACACAGTCAGGATTCGCTTTGCGAATTCTGACCCGGGATTTATACAAAATTATCCTTATTACTCAGTCATAAATCACCTGCCTCCTATTTTCCCACTTCTCCTGTTACAAGGTTACAAGTTTCATACTTTTTGTTGCATGCTACACGTTACACGTTATATGTTACATGCTACGTGTATTCCCTATGCTATAATATGCCTATAAATATATTTAAATTTATTCACTTTTATACAAATGGGAAGAAGACCTAAGAAAAAAAAATTGATGGAATTGGGTGCGCTTCGAGGACTCGGGGAAGAGACCGTTCAGGCGGTTGTTACCGTGATTTTTTTCGTCATCGGAATATTTTTGATTTTATCGGCCTTTAATATGGCGGGTATGGTTGGTGAAACAGCTTACGTGTTTTTGGAGAAGTTATTCGGCATAGGGTACTTTCTGTTGCCAATAGCATTCTTTATGCTTGGAATATCGTTTTGGAATTACCTAAAGGAGGGTGTTCCTTTTTTCAAAATCGTGGGTTCTCTACTATTCCTACTTTCGGGCTTGGGTGTAATAAACGTTTTCTTCAGCAGTGGTGGTGGTATTCTTGGATCTATTATCTCCTCACCCTTGATAAAACTCTTCGACACGGTAGCGAGCGTTGTTATACTTACAGCTCTTTTCCTTATATCATTTCTTATCGTATTCGAGACAAAGTTTACTATTGACCCTATAAAAGCCCTTTTTGCCAAAATGTTTAGTAAAGCCAAGATAGACCCCGACGGGTCGGTTACCGAAAAAGAAGAGAAACATATAAAAAAGGCTGAGGACGAAATGGAAGAAGGAGACGAAGAAGAAAGTGAAGAGGGTGACGAAGATAAAGATGATGAAGAAATTCCCGTAGCAAAAGTTAAGCAAAAAGATATCCAAGAAGAAGGTAGCTTGGGTTTTGCTATTCCTTTCAGACCGTCAAGCAAAGAGTACGCCCCTCCTCCCCTTTCCCTTCTTGAAGTCGATAAGGGCAAACCGGGTGTCGGAGACATAAAAGCACACGCAAACATAATTAAGCGCACACTTATAAACTTCGGTATCAACGTAGAGATGGACGAGGTTACCATAGGTCCATCGGTTACTCGTTATGCCTTAAAGCCAGCAGAAGGGGTCAAACTTTCGAGAATTGTTGCTCTGCAAAATGACCTGTCGCTCGCACTTGCAGCCCACCCTATCAGAATCGAAGCTCCGATACCAGGAAAATCTCTTGTAGGAATAGAAATACCAAATACCGTAAAAGCGACGGTCGGACTCGCGACCTTGTTCAAATCTCCAGAATATAGAGAATCAGATAAGCCACTTCTCTTGGGACTTGGAAAAGGAATTTCCGGAAAACCTCATTTCGCCAATCTTGCCAAAATGCCTCACCTTCTGATAGCCGGAGCTACTGGAGCTGGAAAGTCGGTTACGATCCACGCTCTTATATCATCTCTACTGTTTAGAAACTCGATGGAAAACTTGAAGTTTATAATGATTGACCCCAAACGAGTCGAGCTTTCCCTCTACAAAAAAATACCTCACTTACTCACTCCGGTCATAACCGATCCCAAAAAAGCTGTGCTGTCCCTAAAATGGGCAGCAAAAGAAATGGAAAGACGGTATGACATACTCGAATCAGAATCGGTTCGAGACATAGATTCTTACCACAAAAACATATTGGGTCCAGCTCTTAAAAAGTTGGCGGGCAAAAAAGGAGCAGAAGAAAATGAAGGAAAGTTGCCTGAAATGATGCCTTATATAGTGGTAGTCATAGACGAACTTGCTGACATAATGACTTCATACCCGAGAGAACTCGAATCCGCCATTGTAAGACTTGCACAAATGAGCCGTGCAGTCGGTATCCACCTCATACTCTCTACCCAAAGACCATCAGTCAATGTTATTACCGGTCTGATTAAAGCCAATGTACCAGCTCGTATAGCCCTTCAAGTATCATCTCAAATAGATTCGCGAACCATCCTCGACACAGGAGGTGCCGAAAAACTACTCGGAGCGGGAGATATGCTTTTCTTATCTGGAGAAATGTCTAAGCCACAGCGTATCCAATCAGCATTTGTATCTGAAAACGAACTCAAAAAAGTGGTAAAATACCTATCTGAAAATTACGGCAGTGAAAATCTTGAAGAACTTAACCTTACAGGTGCAGATGGTAGCGGTCCGCAAGCAGCCGATATATTTAACGCTACCCTATCAGACGATGAAGAAGACGATGATTTGTACGAAGACGCTCGCGAAGAGGTTACAAAAAGTGGCAAGGCATCGACATCCTACCTCCAGAGAAAACTGCGTATAGGGTACTCCAGGGCAGCTCGACTTATCGATATACTTGAAGAAAGAGGGGTAATCGGACCGCCAGACGGCTCAAAGCCACGCGAAGTCCTCGGATCAGAATTCCCCGAACCGGAGGAAGTCGAGAGTACTGAATCTGACGAGGAAGACAAAAAAGAACCGAGCACTTACCTGTAGAAATATGACAAATAATCCCAAGAAAATCTTAATATCGACTCTTATTGCGACAGTTTTTATAGGCTTAGGGTTTTTTGTCTATTTTGGAGCACGTGATTACATCCAAGGTCCTGTAATACGTCTCAGTGTGGGCAGGTACGAGCCACCCACCGAAAAAGATGTATTTACAGTCGAAGGAAATACCCGCAATATCGCTTTTATAACATTAAACGGAAACCCGATTTTTACCGATGATAATGGTTATTTTAAAGAGCAATTGTTACTTGCCCCTGGCTATAATATAATTACAGTAGAGGCAAAGGATAGGTTTGGGAGAATAAAGAAAAAGGCCTTTGATCTGGTGCACATACCAAGGTCCCCTACAGTCTCCACAGAGACAGCTACCACTACAGCAATATTAAGAGATAACCGGCTCTCAGCAAGTACTGATAGCATTTAGTCGTTTAGCATGTAACGTGCAGTACGGAACCCGCAACAAACCAACAACAAAAATATAACGGACCATCTTCTTATTTCATTATTTGAAATTTTATTAGATGAATTAGAAATTAGGTGAATTTTCTTTCCCTTCTTTCTTCCTTTTAAAAATTAAAAATTTGAACATTGTTTACAAAAATTTAGAAATACAAAATTAAAAATTTTATCTCAGATTTGAGATTTTAGATTTAATCTTTAAGATATTAATACCATGCCAGCAAAAAAAACAACGAAAACTAAAAAAGAAGAGAAAACACAAAATGTAGGAGTTGAAGAAGCTATCCGCCACATTAAGACGAAATTTGGCGATGAATCAATAATGAAACTCGGTGAAAAACCTAAAGTCAATGTAAACGCTATCCCCACAGGCTCACTCGGTCTTGATAACGCTCTTGGTGTCGGAGGACTTCCCCGTGGACGTATAATAGAGATTTACGGTCCCGAATCATCAGGAAAGACAACTCTCGCTCTCCACGCAATCGCCGAAGCTCAAAAAAAAGGTGGTGTTTGTGCATTTATCGATGCTGAACATGCTATGGATCCAGATTACTCCGCAAAACTTGGAGTCAAAATAGACGAGCTCCTCATCTCTCAACCGGATAACGGAGAGCAAGCCCTTGAAATCGCCGAGAGTCTCGTACGTTCCGGCAAGATAGATATAGTCGTAATAGACTCCGTCGCCGCCCTAACCCCAAAAGATGAGATCGAGGGTGATATGGGAGCACACCATGTTGGCAAACAAGCTCGTCTTATGAGTCAGGCACTTAGAAAGCTCACCGCCATAGTAGCCCGCTCCAAGACCATCGTTATTTTCATAAACCAGATACGAATGCAAATCGGAGTAATGTTCGGGAATCCTGAAACGACACCGGGAGGCAAAGCTCTTAAATTTTATGCATCGGTACGACTTGATGTTCGCCGAATAGCTCAAATCAAAAAGGGTGACGAAATTATGGGTGGTAGGGTCCGAGTCAAAGTGGTTAAAAACAAAGTCGCCTCCCCTTTCAAACAAACCGAGTTTGACCTTATGTACAACGAAGGAATATCTCGTGAAGGAGAGATAATAGCTTTGGGAGAGAAATTCGACATTGTCCAAAAAGGTGGAGCCGGATCATATTCATTCGGTGAAGTGAAACTTGGTCGTGGCTACGACGCTACTAGAAGTTTCCTCAAAGAAAACAAAAAGATCACGGATGAGATTTTGAAGCAGATAAGGGAGAAACTGAAAGAAGTTTAGTGACACTGAAGCGACACTCCTGCCTGCCGCAGGCGGGGAACTAAAACGCGGAAACAACACAGAACCTGCTCAATAGCCTTATACCTCTTTATAGACTTTTACTCCCCTTTCCTATAATATACCGCTTGTATAGCATGAAGCCGGTTTTAACTTACCGACTTACCAACTTAAAATTTATCAACCATGTTAGAGTACAACCAAATCACAAATAGGAAAATAATAGAACAGGACGGTGAACCGTGGGAAGTTATAGATTCAAATGTAACTCGTAAGCAACAACGCAAACCGGTAAACCAGACCAAGTTAAAAAGTCTCCTGACCGGCAGAGTTACCGAACGTACGTTTGGTGCATCAGAAAAGGCCGAAGAAGCCAATATCGAGAAAAGGGAGATAAAATATATATACAACAACCGAGGAGAATGGTGGTTTTGCAATCCTAAAGACCCAAAAGACCGTTTCCCTATCGAAAAATCACTTATAGGACCTCAAGTCAAGTTTCTGAAAGAAAACGAAGCAGTTACTGCTCTTGTATTCAATGACAAAATCATAGGAATGTCTCTTCCTGTAAAAGTAGAACTGAAAGTGGTTGAAGCCCCGCCTGACGTACGAGGTAATACTGCCCAAGGCGGTAATAAGGTTGTAATCCTCGAGACCGGCGCAGAAGTAAATGCTCCAATGTTTATAAAAGAAGGCGATGTTGTCAGAATAAATACTCAGACTGGCGAGTATACAGAAAGGGCGTAGGAATAGGCGTAGGAATAGCTATTAGGTGTTAGCTTTTAGCTGTTAGGTAAATCAAGTCAAAGCCCCGTTTGCCGAAGGCAAACGGGGCTTTGTATTATCTGTGTTAATCTGTAAGACTTCCTACCTCGCAATAAACGGAAGCAACCCCATAAATCTCGCTCTCTTGATAGCAAGAGAGAGCTTACGCTGATTCTTTGTTGCCACACCCGTTCGCTTTCGCGAAAGTATTCTACCGTGTGGATTTATAAACTTCTTTAGCACCTCGATATCTTTATAATCGATATGCTCGATATTGTTTTTTGAAAAAAAACATTGATTTTTCATAATAATTTAGTCTGAAAGTTAAAATTCGAATTTAATTACTCAATTCTCATATTTGAGATTTGAGATTTTATTTTTGAGATTAAAACGGTATATCATCCGGATTTATCTCCTCGTCCGGATACTGGATACCCTCATCTCCCTTTCCGGTATCCTGATTGTCGCCACTCGCGTTATTATTTTGCTGAGCTTGGTCTTGTCCACCGGCAGAAGGAGATCCTCCTCCCCTTGGTCCAAACTGGACTCTATCGGCTACTATCTCAGTTCTGTATTTTTTTTGACCGTCCTGTCCTTCCCAACTCCTTGTTTGCATTCGCCCCTCCACAAAAACTCCGCTTCCCTTCTTCAAATATTGAGATACTATTTCTGCCTGTCGAGCAAATACGACAACATTGTGAAAATCGCTCTGCTCTTTTTTGTTTCCGTCTTGGTCTTTATAAACTCGATTGGTTGCAACTCCGAATGTCGCTACCTTGACCCCAGAAGGGAGAGATCGAAGCTCCGGATCACGAGTCATATTTCCATAGATAAGTGCTTTGTTTAGATACATAAGATTAATTTTCAATTTACAAATTTTCAATTTTCACTGTAATCCTTATTTACAATTGAAATTTGATTGAAAACTGTAAAATTGATAATTTATAATTGATAATTCGCTATGTTTATTCTACCACAAGCTCATCTATAGTCTTATCAAGCTCCTCCTCCGATATGGGTGATTTGCTTTCTTCTTTCTTATCACCTTTTACATTTCCGATTGTCGCTTTCTCCTCTCTTTCCTTTATCGCCCTAAGAGGGACAAAAGTGTTTTCGCGTACGGTCTTTATCACGATTGATCTAAGTATTCCTTCATCAGACTTAAATGCGTCTGCGATTCTTAAAACCGATTCAGGCGAAGCCTCAAATTTGATCCAACCAAAATAGGCACGGTCAAACTTTTGGTATTTGCCCTCCTTTAGCTTACGCATAGTGTAAGATAGCTCTGTAAGTTTAGGGAAATCTTCACTTATTACTACAGCATTCTCCTTTTCAAGAATGCCTTTTAGTTCCCCAACCTTACCAGTTAGTTCTTCCTCTGCGAAAAGCGGTACAATGTGGTAGCCGACTTCATAAACCTTCGGCTCCGCTTGTTCTTCTATATCCATAATGTTATTGCTACATTAACTTATAATGGCGATACAGTACCACAACTCCAAAGCAAAAACAAGGTTTGAAAATCCAAGTCTTAAAAAAGAAAAGGCGTCGTAAACAGAAAGATCGACAACCGCAATCAGGTTTACCCTGCGAGTCGCCCCGACAACCCTGCGCTCCCGCACATGGTGTCTCCTATTCGGATGTGCCATTCGTAAGCGTATCTACTTATAAATCGCCATTCCTGTATTTATCCAGAATAATTTTGTTATTAAATTTCAATAAGTAAATATTGGCATCAACTTTTTCTTTATCGTCTTTCAACACACATTGATAAGCCACTGTCTCCCATAATGGTTCGCAAAAATCCCTCCGGTCAGATGTCATTAACAGCACGTCTGATTTTTCGGAAAAACCTACCACTGTACCGCCAATTATCAGATCGGGATAATTTACCTTTTTCTGATTACAGACTCTTCGATACTCATTCGCCAAAACAATTGCGTTTTGGATAATATTTTTATCAACCGGAAGACGGGTCATATGCTCGGTGTAATTAATGAATGCGTAATGATAATCGGCAACATCTTTATCCTGTTCTTCTTTTAATAACTCAAGGGTTGTTATCTCAGACATCGCCAATTTATTTCCATTATCAACCAAAAGACGCAGTATGTTACCACTGCGTTCCTTAAAACCCTTAGAGCTATAGAAAATCGGAATATTCGTGTCCAACAATATGAAATGGTTCTTTATGTCACTAATTTTTTTCATTTACCATTTCTTTATGGTCAATAAATTCGTGTCCACTCAGTCCTTGTAAAATTCTGTCGCGATCAGATTCGGCAAGATCCAAATTTTCCAAGGAGTCTATAGCTTTCTTGGTTTTTTCATCATTACTTTTCCAAGCACTTTTTCTAAGCCGTGATATTTTTAATTTAATTCCATTTGACATACACACATTATACCATAAGTTTTATAGTCCAAAAAACATCCTTGCATTTTGCATTATTCTATTTCTCACTTCTTCCATATTTAGACCCTTAATTTCGGCTATTTTAGAAATAACCTCAGTAACAAAAGAAGGTTCATTTCTTTTTCCCCTATAAGGTGCCGGTGTCACATACGGACAATCCGTTTCCGACAACATTCGCTCAAGTGGCACGAACTTCACCAATTCCTCATACTGTTTTGCAAAAGTGATAACCCCCGTAAACGACATATTAAACCCAGCATCCAATATCTCTCTTGCTTCCTCAACATCACCTGCGAAAAAATGAAAATTTCCTCCGACCTTGGCTTCTCTTTTTAAAATCTCAAGAGCATCTCTATAAGCCGACCTCCCTTCTCCCGAACGGACGTGAAGCATAAGTGGCTTATTTACTTCATTTGCAAGTGCGATTTGTGCCAAAAAGACCTCTCTCTGTTTCTTTTCGCTCTCCGGTTCTGTCCTGTAGTAATCCAAGCCACATTCCCCAATCCCGACAACTTTCTTATGTCCAGCAAGCTCTTTGTAATAATCAAAATCAAACATTTCCCCTCTCGATACAAATCCCTCTCCTGCATCCTTTCCTTTTGTTTGATTATTTTCAGAATTTAAAACTTTATTAGATGAATTACTTTCCCCTCCCTCTCCTCTCGATTTTTTATTAGGTGAATTAGATGAATTAGAAATTAGGTGAATTTTCTCCCCCACCTTTCCCAACTCCTTCTCATCATGAAAACTCTTATCCGTGTGTATGGGATGGATACCAACAATCGCCCACATATTTTCATTTTTCTCGGCAAGCTCCACCGCCCTTTTACTGGTATCCCTCTGAGTACCCACGTTTATAACACCAACCTCTCTTTCTTTCATTCTCTCAATTACTCCGTCCAAATCATGCTCAAAAACCGCGAAATTCAAATGCCCATGACAATCAATGTATTTCATACATACAACTTACCACCGACAACAAACAACATCAACCAACATCCAACAATTTAAACACTTAATATGTAACACGAGGTAGGAATTTTTAATTTCCCGAGTTCAAGAAATAATTGCAACATCTCTAGTAATATAGAGATATGGCAAAATCATTAAAAAAATCCGAACGGCGCGGAACATTCAGCCG
>PCWC01000078.1 GCA_002787175.1 Parcubacteria group bacterium CG11_big_fil_rev_8_21_14_0_20_39_22
AATTCTCAATTTTAAATTTTAAAACAATGTCTTAATTTACAAATTTTTAAACAAAAACACTTTCGGCATTTTATTAGATGAATTAGGTTAATTAGAAATTAGGTGAATTTTCTATTCCTCTTTTTTCTTAACTTTCCACTTACCAACTACTCAATTCTTCCTAACAACTAACAACTAACAACTATTCTCTCCTAACACCTATTCTGCATTGACAATACCCTCCCATTTGATATAGTAGCAAACATCGCACTGCTTAGAGCTTTATTTTTTTCGTATCTTAATTTGGATATAAATAGATGGCTTTAGTGTGTGAATTATAAAATTAATAGCAAGGATTTGTTGGATTGCGGCAGGCACTTGTTCTCGCGCATTGCCGTAAGTCAATAAACCTTATAAATATAAAAGTATGACAGATTTTGATAGAAGTAAGCCTCATGTCAACGTTGGTACTATCGGACACGTTGACCACGGCAAGACAACTCTTACTGCAGCAATACTTAGCGTTTTAAATCGCGCAGGTAATGCAGTAAAAATGAAGGCGGTTGATCAGATTGACTCCGCTCCAGAAGAAAAAGCTCGTGGTATTACCATCGCTCTTTCGCACAATGAGTATGAAACCGGTGCTCGTCACTACGCCCATATCGACGCTCCTGGACACGCAGACTATATTAAGAACATGATTACCGGTGCTGCCCAAATGGACGGTGCAGTGCTTGTTGTAGCTGCCACAGACGGTGTTATGCCTCAGACTCGTGAGCACATTTTGCTTGCAAAACAAGTTGGTGTGCCTCGAATTATCGTATTTCTTAACAAATGCGACATGGTATCAGAGCCAGATCTTATAGATTTGGTTGAAGAAGAGGTTCGAGAACTTCTTGATAAATATGATTTTAACGGCAAAGAAGCTCCTGTTATAAGAGGTTCAGCTCTTAAGGCACTTGAAGAGACCGACAATAACGGAGAATGGTCTAAAAAGGTCCTTGAGCTTGCGGATGCTTTGGATTCTTACATTCCTATGCCAGTTCGAGATACAGACAAGCCTTTCCTTATGCCTATCGAAGACATTTTCTCAATCGAAGGTCGTGGTACTGTTGTAACCGGACGTATCGAGAGAGGAGTAGTTAAGGTTGGAGAGGAAATCGAGATTGTTGGTATTAAACCAACAGCCAAGACTACTGTTACTGGAATCGAAATGTTCAACAAGTCTCTACAAGAAGGTATGGCGGGAGACAACGCAGGAATTCTTTTGCGAGGTACCAAGAAGGAAGAAATTCATCGAGGTCAAGTGCTTGCAAAACCTGCTTCTGTAACTCCTCACACTGACTTCGAATCAGAAGTTTACATCCTTAAAAAGGAAGAAGGAGGACGACATACACCTTTCTTTACAGGTTACAAACCACAGTTCTACATCCGTACAACTGATGTTACTGGAGAAGTAACCTTGCCTGAAGGAACAGAAATGGTTATGCCAGGAGATACTATTACCTTCAAAGTAAAACTTACTGCACCTGTCGCTCTTGAAGCTCAACAGCGTTTCGCTGTTCGTGAAGGAGGAAAGACCGTAGGGGCAGGGGTTGTAACAAAGGTTGTAGCGTAATAGAGAATCGGAATAGAAAACAACATTATGGCTGTAACAAAAGAAACAAAAACCAAAAAGACAAAAAAGAAAGCAGGAGATGTTGTCTCAAAGCTTAGAATCCGTGTTCGTGCTTACGAACATAAGATTTTAGATGCATCGGTCAAGCAGATAATGGATACAGCTCTTCGTTTTGACGCTCAAGTGCTGGGTCCGATACCTTTGCCAACCGAGATAAAGAAATATACCGTCAACAGGTCTTCATTCGTATTTAAGAACGCGCGAGAACAATTTGAAATGCGAGTGCACAAGAGATTGATTGATATTATAAATCCATCGGCAAAAGTCATCGAAGCCCTTACAAATTTGAGTTTACCTTCTGGCGTAAACATCGATGTAAAGATGTTGTAGAAAATAAGGAGTAAAAACGCCCCCGAAAGGGGGCGTTTTTACGACTATATTTTCAAAAATCCTGCACCAATTTCACCAAAGGTGTAAAGTACAACCGGATAAAAAATCGCGTGACAGTTTTCAATCTTAAACAATCAGTAAGCGCCTTTTAAATTGGTGCGGGGTTGTAGAAATATATGGTAAATCCTGCACCAAATTTCTTAATTTTGATGCGGGGTTGTAGAAAATAAGTGTGTAGAACGAACGCAGAAAACTATGCGGAATAAGAAATAAGTGTGTAGGGCTTTACTAACTTCCTACAAGACAGATCAGGTGAACGGCTGGGCGACAAATCTCGCCCAGCCGTTCGTCGTTTCTTATGCGAAGAGATTGGAGATTGGCTCTTACGAAGGTAAACTCTAAAAACTAAACCCGCCACTCGCCTGGCGGGTTTAGAGGGCTTTGGATAGATGTTAGTTTTTAGGGGTTAGCGGTTAGGAAATAATACAAAAATCGCCCGGGCTTTTTTGTTTGAAAATAGGGCGAGAATGAGCTGTTTTGATGGAATTTTGAGGGGGAAAGTGCTATGGTGTAATAGTTGTTAGGTGGTAGCTTTTAGGTGTTAGGTTTACCCTGCGTAGCTTTAGCGTAGTGGGGTGTTAGCTGTTAGGAAAAGGAATATGGCAAACATACAAAAAGAAAATAAAACTATCTCTTCTGAGGGTATTTTAGAACATATCATAAAAACTAGTAATGATGTGGGTAATCACTTCGATAAAATTTACAGTTATTTTCTAGAAGAACAAAGTGGGGAGATAGCTATTTACTATAATGTTTTGGATAACCTTACCAACGACGAAAATTTCAACAAATCTCAATCTAATTTCCAATCAGCTCTATTATTTTGGCGTTCGCTGAACTCATATATTTCAGCCTTAGAATTGTTCAGAAGTGGATACCTAAACGAACCTCAACTCATTACGAGACATATTTTGGAAATTATTTCTTCTGCATATGATATTTACACACATCCGGAAAAACTTAAGTTGCTTCGGGAAAATAAATACGATTCAACGGTCAGTGTCACTATTGCAAAGAAAGTCTTGCCATCAATTGGTAAAGCGTATGGAATAACAAGCAATTACATAACACACATCAGTATGCTTCATAGCGCTCCCCAAGGAGATCTTGACAAGGGTTCTTTGTGGATAGGGGGAGGGTTTGACGAGAATCAGCGCCTCTTTCATTATTCTGCGATGATGGGCTTGCTGGAGACATTAGTCTTAATCAATGAAATGATAGAAATTACTTTCAGTGACTGGTTATCAGAGTTTCGGTATGAAAGGAAGAATGAGGGTGGAGTTTCGAAAACGCAATTGCCTACAAGAATAGAAAAACTTTTTTTCGGAATCATCTCAAAATTTCAAGATTTGACTCTAAAGTATAAATTATGAATTTATCTGATAACGAAAAACGAGATATTGTGAAATACTTGGAAGCGGGGAAACCGCTTCCAGAGAAGTATCGTTTTTTACTTTTTGATGATGAACGAGAAGTTGAGCTTCTTTGGAATGGAAAGACAAATGAGGTGACGAATGTTGTTCTACCTTTTCAAGTTATTGAGCAAATAGACGAGCCGAGGAGCGATGCGAAATTTGGCAATCAGAATTCTCTTTTTGACACTTCGGGACGACAAATAACCGGTTGGACAAATAAACTAATCTGGGGAGACAATAAACTCATTCTCTCCTCTCTCAAGAATGGACCGCTTCGCAAAGAGATAGAAGCCCAAGGTGGTTTGAAATAAATTTTATGAGTAAGACACAAACAAAAAATCTAAAATTTATAGACTTCTGTGCAGGAATTGGTGCAGGTCGCCTTGGTCTTGAGAAAAATGGTTTATCTTGTGTTGGCTTTTCTGAAATAGACAAGCGAGCTGAAATAACTTACAGAAAGTTTTTTGGTGAGGATGAAATAAACCACGGAGATTTAACCAAAATTGATTCTAAAAAACTTCCCGATTTTGAAATGATGATTGCGGGTTTTCCTTGCCAAACTTTTTCCGTCATTGGACAAAGAAAAGGAATGGGAGACGAACGAGGACAGATAATTTTTAGTTTGATAAAAATAATGCTCGCTAAAGATTTGAAATATTTTATTTTAGAAAATGTGAAAGGTCTAACAAACCACGATAACGGGAACTCTCTTAAAGTCATTTTACAGGAATTAGAAAAAGCTGGATATAAAGTTTTTTGTGAAGTTTTAAATAGTATTGATTACGGTGTACCTCAAATGAGGGAAAGGATATACTTTGTAGGCATAAGAGAAGATTTAGTGCCAGATGATTTCCAATTTTATTTCCCTAAACGCCAACCAAGGGCGGATGTAAAAGATTATTTGATTGACACAAAGGAGCTTGGATTTGACGAGAAAAAAGTCGCATACGAGACTTTTTTGAAGTATTTGGATAATAAATATAATAAGGATCGATACGATATTAAGGAAATTCTTGAGCAGGACTATTTGGTAATAGACACAAGGCAATCTGATTTAAGAATTTATCATAATAAAGTACCAACACTCCGGACTGGAAGACATGGGATTTTATATGTTAGGGATGGAAAGTTTAGAAAACTCTCGGGTTACGAGTCGCTATTACTCCAAGGTTTCCCCAGAGAACTTGCAAAAAAAGTCGATGGTGTTATTGATGAAATACATTTATTAAAACAAACAGGAAACGCTATGACAGTTAATACTATTGAAGCCATTGCGAGAGAACTGTTTAAAACATTGGAGGTATATGAAAAATAAAAAGAAAAATTTAAAACAGATGGTAGCTCTTGGTTCAAAAACTGCCAAAGGTGGATTTGCTAACGAGCAGGATGTTATTGATCGCTTTAATGATTGGGAAAAGGATAAGGTTGCACAAGAATGGTTAGCAGAAATGAATTACAAAATTAAAGATATTGAGTTTGTAAAAGCTTCAAAAGTTAAGGGTCAATACAAAGCAGATATTCAAGTTAGGATAACTATTTTGATAAAACTAAAATCACAAGAGGATTTACAGAATTTACAAGTAAAACTCGTGAGCAATCCTCAAGGATTTAATCAAATAGATAAAAGATGGATCGATAAATATGTTGAACTGTGGAATATTCCGAAAGACATAACAAAAATCTTAAAACTTTTTACCGGTGAAATTATTGCAAAGAAAAAGGGTTTACGAGATTCCCGCAGAATGTTTCTGGATGAAATGAGTGAAGCAGATCAAGACAGACTTATGGATTTTTTTAAGCACAATAAGATATTGATTGTTTCGGATATTCTAAAGGGTAGAGGCGAATTTTCGGCAGATTGGACTTTAGTGATTTTAAAAATGAAAGGGGAAAGCAGGTGGGTTTTAAAATCTATAAACGAAGTGATGAATGTTTTTGGAGCTGGCGATATCCGTATAACGAGAGAAGGAAGTTTAAAGATAGGAAAAATTGGAATGCAGAGAAAAGGTGGAGATGGTGGTCGTGATACTGCTAAAATGTTGCAATTCAAAATCAATCCTGTTGAGTTGTTTGGAAAGTAAAAGAAGAAGTTTGCAAAAATTAAGTTTTAGGATTTGAATTATAAATATGGTTTTCTATTTCGGCAAAAAGAAAGGTGATGAGCTAATGTCGAAGATAAATCTCCGAGAAATTAGTTCACGAGCGAAACAGTGGGATCATCCTGTGAAAGGTTTATTTAAGTATGCCGAATCAATGAAAAAGTGTGGTGGGGATATACTCAAACTTCCCAAAAATGACAGGGAGCGATATTGTGTATCTCTTGTTGCTCTTGCGATGATGAATGATTCTAAAATGGATTGGTGGACTAATATACCTAAACAAGATCCACCGGATGGACTTGTGATGACTCTAATACAAGAAAAACCTGACGCTCTTAAGGGATATATGCGTGAAGTTGAAGTGGTAGAACATAGAGAAAAACCAGAGCAAATTTTTAATGTAATTCTCAACAAAATGACTGAAAAATCTTATGAAAACAATACGATACTTGTTTGTCTGGCATTAACTCCTGCTGTGTATGATTTCAATATGTTAGCTAAAAAATTAGCAGAAATTACATCGTCGCTAAAACATGTTTTTGTAATGTTCGCTGGAATATCGTTAAATCAAAGCAATATTTCTGTAGACCGACTAAAAACTACATTTACTATGGTTCAACTTTTACCCGTCTTTGAAATGGAAACTTTTGACTATAGCCCGTATCTTGATGATTTCAAGGTGAGATATGATAAAGGGCAAGAATCACGATTAACTGATGGGATTGAAGTACATTATGCTACTGCAAACCCCAAATTTCATCACAAGAAATAATTTGAAAACGTCCTCGTGTTTTCACGGGATATTATGTACAAACGATAATTTGGGTCGAGTGCAGTCGCTTTTGTTAAAATTGAGGAGAGGTTCAATTATTTTGAGGGAATTAAGAAAGTGTTTTCGTTGTTACTGAAGCGAAAAAAGAATTATTAAAGAAATAGAACATCAAAATGGTACAATACAAATATGAACATCTGGATTTTTATTATCATAATCGTCTTGGTCATCCTACTTTCGGTACGCCGGACTCGCGAACCGATTGTCGGTATCTGTGAGACAGCAATTGGGTTGGACGCTAAAAAGAAGGACAGAAAAGAGAGGATCTTAGCGTTTTTGCGCGAGAAGGGAGAATTGTCGAATTCCGATATTCGCGAGGCGTTGGAAATATCCGAGCGATCGGTTGTCCGCTATATGAACGAACTGGAAAAAGAGGGAAGTGTAGAACAAGTCGGCGATACCGGCAGGGGTGTTACATATCGGCTAAAATAACATCTTGTGGACTTCATCGTCGGCGAATTTTTGCATATCGAAATTACACCCAAACATTCCAATATTTTGCAAAATATTGGAATGTTTAAAACCCGCCACTCGCCTGGCGGGTTTAGAGGGCTTTGTAGAGACCTATTTGTGGCGATTAGATTGGAGATTGGCTTTTAAAATTTTTAATCCTCTAATTTTATAATTTTCAAACAAAAACACCAAGGAAACACCACCGAATCTACAAATGAAATCCTAATCTGCTAATCCGCCGCAGCGTAGGTGTTTCCTCTCTCTCACCTTCCTCTTTCGGAATTCTCCCTTTCACAAAGGGAGGGGACCGCTTGCGGTGAGGGATTTTCTCTTCCTCTTCTTTCTCTTCCTAAAAGCTAACACCTATCACCTAAAAGCTATTCTCTTCCTACCAACTACTCAATTCTTCCTAACAACTAACATCTATTCTGCCGTTGACATTACCTGTAATTCTGTTAAGATTCAAACCTACTTACGTTGCAGTGATTTGTTTTTACTGTATCGTAGAAAATTATATGACACGATCACTTACCAAAGGACCATACGTCGATCCTCGACTTTTAAAGAAGATTGAGGGTAAAAAGCCGGAAAACACTCCGCCTATTAAGACGTGGCTTCGAGCTTCGGTTATTTCGCCTGAGATGGTAGGTTTTACCTTCTTGGTTCATAATGGTAAGGACTTTCCTGAAGTACTTGCAACCGAGGATATGGTGGGTCATCGCTTGGGAGAATTCGTATCGACCAGAAAATTCATAAGGCATGGCGGTAAGATGCAGAAGGAGCTTGAACAAAAGAAGAAGGAGACAGAGATCGCAGCCGCACAGGCAGCTAAGGCAACAGGAGATGGTAAGAAATAATTTGTACAAGGCATTTTAATAAATCATTATGAAAGCTCAACTTAATAATTACAGGAAATCGCCAAGAAAGGTACGTTTGGTGGCAGATATGGTAAGAGGTAAGACTGTTGACGAAGCCGATCGTCTACTTACTTTTGCTATAAAAGACGCAGCCATCCCAATGCGTAAACTTCTTTCTTCAGCTTTGGCCAACGCTAAAAGCAAAGGCGAGTCTACGGATAACCTTGTAGTAAAGGAAGTTAGAGTTGACGGAGGAGTTGTTCTTAAAAGAATAAGGGCTCGAGCCAGAGGCAGTGCCTTCCGGATAAAAAAGCGAACCTCGCATATATTTTTGTCATTAGGAGAGGGGGGAAAGCCTTCCAAGACTTCTGAGAAGGTGTCTCCAAAGAAAGAAAACAAGGAGGATTCAAAGTCTTTGGCAAGTTCAGATAAAAATTAAAAAGTTTGGAAATTTACTAAGATCTTATTATGTCACACACAGTACACCCATACTCACATAGACTCGGAATAATTCGTGATTGGAAATCACGCTGGTTTGGCATGAAAGACAAGTATAGAGATTTCCTAAAAAGCGATATTTTAATACGAGAATACCTTGCAAAACGACTTAAAGGGTCTTTTGTTAGCGATGTTGAGATTGAGAGGGGAGAAAAATCATTTAGGATTATATTAAAGACTTCACGTCCAGGTGTAATAATTGGCAAAAGCGGTGAAGGGGCAACCAAGCTAAAAAATGACATCCTTTCTTTTGTTGCTCGAAAGAAAATCGAAACTGGAGGTGAATTCAAACTCGACATTGAAGAAGTGCGGTCACCAGAGTCAAACGCTTCAATCGTGGCACAAATGGTATCGGAACAGCTTGAGAAGAGAATGCCTTTCCGACGAATTATGAAGCAGACAGTTGAAAAGGTTATGGCAAATCGTGATGTCAAAGGGGTAAAGATTTATTTGGGTGGACGATTAGGTGGTGCAGAAATGGCACGAAGTGAAGAGCTTAAGAAGGGTCAGATACCTCTTCAGACTTTCCGAGCGGATATCGACTTTGCTCGTGAAAAGGCCATAATGCCTTATGGGGTAATAGGAATCAAAGTTTGGATATATAAAGGAGAGGTTTTTTCGAGTGGCAATACTGTTAAGTAATTACGATAATAAAAAATAACTATGTTATTCCCAAAGAAAGTTAAATTCAGAAAATGGCAAACTTTTAGACGCAATCCCAAAAGGGTTGGTGTGGCTACAAGAGGGACTGAAGTAAGCTTCGGTTCGTTCGGCATAAAGACAACGGATGCTGCTCGTATCAAATCAAACCAAATAGAAGCTGCCAGAAAAGCGATGTCACGAGCTTTAGGAAAGACTGGTAAGATTTGGATTAGAATTTTTCCCGATATGCCTTACACAAAGAAGCCTGCCGAAGTTAAGCTCGGAAAAGGAAAAGGTGATGTCCAAGGTTATGTAGCACAAGTTTTGCCTGGACGAGTTATTTTTGAAGTCGACGGAGTGCCCGAGGCTACAGCCAAGGAAGCTCTCCGTAAAGCCGGGACTAAGCTTCCTGTAAGGACTAAGGTAGTTGTCCGAGAATAGTTGCGTTTCAGCCCATTATGGTTTAAGGTAGTTTTGAAATATTATGGCATCAGATATTAAAAAAAAGAATGATAAGGATCTTATAAAGGAACTCAAGGAGAGCAAAGTATCTCTGAGGGAGTTTAGATTTGGTATGTCGGGTAGTAAGACAAAAAATGTCAAAGAGGGGAGGAATCTCAAAAAGCTTTCAGCTCGCATAATGACTGAAATAAACCAAAGGTCCAAATAATAAAATTTATGACAAGTACAACAGACACAAAAGAAAATAAAATTACTCGTCCTCGCCGGCTTACTGGCGTGGTTGTTTCCGCTAAAATGAAAGATACTATTGTTGTGTCTGTAGATCGTTTTGTGAAGCATCCGAAGTACGGAAAATATATGACTATTACCGATAGGTACAAGGCGGATGATAAGGGTAATACGAAACAGGAGGGAGAAAAAGTGACTATTGAAGAAACTGCTCCGATTTCAAAGGATAAGAAGTATAAAGTAGTCGTTTAACTTTAAACATTATGATACAGACTCAAACAATAGTAAAAATAACTGACAATTCAGGTGCCAAAATAGGGCGTGTTTTCAAGATACTCGGCGGATCAAAAAAGCGAACGGCGGGTATTGGAGAACTTGTCGTTCTTTCGGTCCAAAAGGCTGAGCCTAGAAAATCTGTAAAGAAGAAGGCAGTTTTGCATGCAGTTGTAGTTCGTCAAAAAAAGCCGTTTCGTAGAAAGGATGGTTCGTATATAAGATTCGACGAAAATTCGGTAGTGATAATTGAAAAGGGAAAGAAGGAGCCAATAGCGGGACGTATTTTCGGTCCAATTCCACGCGAACTTGCAGAACTCGGTTTTCAAACCATAACTTCTCGTGCACCTGAGGTTGTATAAAAATATGAAAATTAAAAAAGGAGACAATGTAATAATGATTGCCGGTAAGGACAAGGGGAAGACCGGAAAGGTAGAAAGAGTAATGCCAAAGCTTGAAAAAGTGCTTGTAGATGGTGTAAACATAGCAAAACGTCATCGAAAACCAACTAAGGGCGGACAAAAAGGACAAGTGGTTGAATTCCCTATGCCTGTACACATTTCCAATGTATCTTTGGTTGAAGGAGGTAAGCCGGTAAGAGTAGCCTACAGTGTTGAAGGGGGAAAGAAAAAAAGGATAAGTGCAAAAAGCCGAAAGAACATATAGGATCAACAAAATTGATATGAAAAACGTAAAGGAAAAACAAAAAGAAATATTTAGCGAGCTCAAGGAGAAGTTCGGTTATAAGAATATGATGCAGTCTCCAAAGCTTGTGAAGGTTATTGTAAGCTCGGGAGTCGGTTCGACCAAAGATAAGGCTCGCCTTGAAATAGTGTCTGACCGTCTTTCAAAAATAAGCGGACAAAAAGCTTCAAAAAAATCTGCCAAAAAATCCATAGCTTCGTTTAAGGTTAGAGAGGGAGATACAAGCGGTTTTCAGGTTACCTTAAGGGGAGATAGGATGTACGGTTTTCTCGATAAGCTTATTATGGTAGCTTTTCCTCGTACCAAAGACTTCAGAGGACTTCCAATATCTTCAATAGATGATATGGGCAACTGTACCTTGGGTCTTAGAGAACATACCGTTTTTCCGGAAACTACCGATGAGGAGCTAAAGGATGTGTTCGGACTGGCTGTTACAATCGTTACAACCGCCAAGAATCGAGAGGAAGCAGAGGCTTTCCTAAGAGGGATAGGAGTACCTTTTGTAAAGGAAAAAAGCAATTAGATTAGATATCTCAAAGTTAGAAGCTGATCTTGTGTATCATTGAGGTCTAAAGTGGCCAAAAATATGAGCGAAAAACTAAGTTGCCCGCCCGTATGTAACGGACTCCGGTACGTTTGGGTGGGGAGTCCGAAGTGAATCAAGATTCAGTGAGGGCGAAACGAAGTTTTGTAATCATATTTTTGGTCACGAAGACTCGAAACGAGATTTCTCTCCCACGTTACTGTGTGGTGAGACGTAGGGTCAGTTTCTTAGAAATTCGGTTGACTTTAGGGTATTGTATTGTTAGTATTACGCCGAGCGTCCAGAACCTGCCTCCAATCTCATCGTGACGAAGAGACACGGAGTAAACCTCTCACTCTTATCATTGTGAGATTGGAGACAAGTTCTAATATAGACACGCTCAATTTATTTTTATGGCAAAAACATCTGTAATAGCTCGAAGTGAGAAAAAACCCAAATTTAAAAGCCGGGTTGTAAGACGATGCTTCCGATGCGGAAGAAAGAGGGGTTATATGAGAGATTTCGGGCTTTGCCGAATCTGTTTCAGAGAATTTGCCAACGAGGGAATGATCCCGGGAGTTAAGAAATCATCCTGGTAGAGATTTAATTATTATGAACGACATTATTGCAGATACTATTGTAAGACTTAAAAATGCTGCCTCTGCGGGAAAAGAGACAGTGTCTGTTTCTTACTCGAAGATTGGAGTTTCTACTCTCGGAGTTTTAAAGGATGAAGGTTATATTACAGACTTTGAAGTTAAGGGGAAAAAGATTCCTCGATCTATAGATGTAGTCTTGCGTAATGATTCAGGAAAGCCGGTAATCGAGGGGACTCGTAGAATATCAAGACCTTCAAAGCGTGTATATGTTAGATTTGCTGATATTAGACCTGTACGCAATGGATTAGGACATCTTATAGTATCAACATCGCTTGGAGTTATGACAGGTAGAAAGGCTCGCAAGGAAAAGGTTGGAGGTGAGCCTTTGTTTGAAATTTGGTAATAAAATAATCGTAGAAGATAACCGGATAATTTATATATTATGAGTAGGATAGGAAAAAGACCAATAGAAATACCAAGCGGTACTGAAGTTTCGGTAAAGGAAGGTACTTTTACCGTGAAGGGACCAAAAGGGACTTTGTCTCGTTACTTTAAGCCTGCTGTTTCTATAAACATAGCAGACAAAGAAATAACCCTTTCTCCTGCAGATGATTCCATTGCATCAAGAGCTTTGTGGGGTACGTATTCTTCTCACATAAGTAATATGGTAAAAGGAGTAAACGAAATTTACGAGAAAAAATTGATTATCGAAGGAGTTGGTTATAAAGCTGAAGTCAAAGGAAAAGATTTGGTTCTTGCTGTCGGCTTCTCTCATCCTGTTGCGTTGCCTATGCCTGAAGAATTGAATGTGTCTGTAGAGAAGAACGTGATTACCATATCTGGAATCGATAAAGAATTGGTAGGACACTTCACTGCTAAAGTTCGTTCTTACAAAAAGCCTGAACCTTATAAGGGTAAAGGAATACGTTATGAGGGTGAAGTTATCCGCCGAAAGGAAGGTAAGAAGACTGTCTAAGCTGATAAAAAATTATGAAAGTAACATCAAGACAACAGAAAAGAGAAACAAGGCGAGCTCGTATTCGCACTAAGATTTCTGGAAGCGCCGATAAGCCTCGACTTTCAGTTTTCAAATCGAGTAAATTCATTTACGCTCAACTCATTGACGACAGATCTGGTACCACTATGGCAGCAGCTTCTTCGCGCGGTCTATCTGGTAGTCAGATTGAGAGAAGTGCTGAAGTTGGCAAAAAAATAGCCGAGGACGCAAAAGCAAAGGGGATTTCCAAGGTTGTTTTTGATAGGGGAGGATATAGGTATACGGGTAATATCAAATCTCTTGCCGATGGTGCTCGAAACGCGGGACTTTCAATGTAATTTTTTGATAATAAAGAATTTTATGGATACAACAAAAGAAACAAAAAATAATACAGAAAATGCGACACAGTCCCCAAAGCCGGATCTAAGATCTCGAGGCGGTTCACGAGCGCGAGGCGGTTCCGAGGGTATGAAACGTCGAGGAAGAGATAGACGTCCTGAGCGTCCAAAGTCTGAATACGAACAAAAGATGCTTACCATAAGGCGAGTAGCTCGTGTTGCAGCGGGAGGAAGAAGGTTCAGCTTCAGTGTTGCTATGGCAATCGGTAATCGTAACGGCCTTGTTGGAGTCGGAATTGGTAAAGCTGGAGACACAGCTCTTGCAATAGAAAAGGCGGTCAAGGATGCTAAGAAGCAAATGATAAAAGTTCCTATCACAAAAGACCACTCGATCCCTCACGAAATTATTACAAAATATTCAAGTGCAAAAGTAATCCTTATACCCGCTCCTGGTAAGGGTCTTGTTGCTGGTAGTGCTGTTCGAGACGTCCTTACTCTTGCCGGATATCGTGGAGTTGTAGGTAAGATAATATCTGGAAGCAAGAATAAATTAAATATCGCGAGAGCGACAGTTAAAGCTTTAACCGAAATAAATCCGCCAAAAGATACAGCTTCAAAAACTAAATCTGAAAAGAAATAAATTATGGAAACACAACTTCTTAAAAGGAAAAATAAGAATAAAATATCGCGCCGAGTCGGACGTGGGGGAAAGCGTGGAAAGACTTCCGGTAGAGGTACAAAGGGACAGAAGGCACGAGCTGGAACCAGTGGACGACCTGAGTTTCGCGATATCATTAAAAAAATTCCTAAGCTTCGCGGTAGGGGTAAGAATGGTCTGCGTAGTATACAAAAGGATGCCTTGCCAGTAAGCTTGTCCTCAATAGATAAGAACTTTAATGATGGAGATAAAGTAAATCCAACCACTCTGATTGAAAAAGGTGTTGTAGAGAGCAGAAGTGGAAGGATTCCTCCTATGAAAATATTAAATTCTGGTAAAATTTCTAAAAAGGTATTAGTAGAAGGTATACAAATTTCCAAAGGTGCCAAGGAGGCAGTAGAAAAAGCCGGAGGGAGTATAGCTTCCCTAAAGTAGAAGTATGTTTTCTTCTTTTTTTCATAAATTAAAAATCGCCCTAACCGACTCTTCACTTAGAAAGAAGATCGGTTTTGTTGCTTTTGCTCTTATCTTATTTAGAGTGCTTGCAGCGATACCGATACCCGGAGTCAATGTTCTGCGTCTGGAAGAATTTTTCTCAAATAACCAGTTTTTAGGGCTTCTAAACATTTTCTCGGGAGGTGGTTTGTCGAATCTCTCAATTGTGATGCTTGGTGTCGGACCGTACATTACTGCTTCGATTATAATGCAACTTCTAACCATCCTTTCTCCTAAGCTTAAGGCAATGTATCACGAAGAAGGCGAGGCGGGACGAAGAAGGTTTAGCCAATATTCACGTTTTATTACCGTCCCTCTTGCTCTTTTGCAGGGATACGGCTTTATGGTTTTGCTTGGTAATCAGGGCATTTTGGGTGACCTGACTACTTTTGAAATGGTAACTAATCTTTTGGTTGTCGTCGCAGGGTCACTTCTCTTGATGTGGATAGGAGAGCTCATAAGCGAATTTGGAATAGGAAATGGTGTATCACTTATAATTTTTGCCGGTATTGTCGCAAGTATCCCTACCGCAGCATCACAAATCTGGTTTGCTCGTGATATCTCTCAAGTACCTCTATATCTTGGATTTTTAGTTGCGGCATTCCTTATAATTCTCGGAGTTGTGACAATTACAGAAGCCGAACGTCCTATTCCAGTAACATACGCAAAGAGAGTGCGAGGGATGAAAGTGTACGGTGGTATTTCTACCTACTTGCCTTTGAGATTAAACCAGGCGGGAGTTATTCCTATAATCTTCGCTCTTTCTATATTACTTTTTCCTCAAATGATATTAAATTTCCTTGTGAATGTTGATAGCTCGATTGTGCAGGCAATATCTGGAATAACTTTGGCTCTTCTTTCAAATTCATGGTTTTATTCGAGTGTCTACTTTATATTGGTATTTCTTTTCACTTTCTTCTACACCGCTGTCACTTTTGATCCAGATTCAATTGCTACCAATTTGCAGAAAAACGGTGCCTTTATTCCAGGTGTAAGACCTGGTCAAACGACTTCTCAGTATGTCGCCAAGGTCCTTACCAGGATCACTCTTGTAGGTGCTCTCTTTCTCGGTCTCATTGCTGTTTTACCGCTTGTAATGCAGGGTATAACAGGTAACACTGCTCTTGCTATAGGTGGTACTGCTCTCCTTATTGTTGTATCTGTGGTGCTTGATTTGGTCAAAAAGATTGAGGCTCAGGTGTCGATGCGAGAATACTAAGGATAGGTGTTAGTTTTTAGCTGTTAGGTGTTAGGAAGAGAATAGTTTTTAGGTTGTAACTAGTAGTAAAAACATGGTCGACTGTATTCTGCTACAATCTTAGACACAGATTAAGTCCAAAGCTAAAATGCAAAGAAAAAAAGACTTCGCGTATGCGAAGTCTTTTGCAAAAACTTATCCTCTATCAATAGAATTTACTGACACATCCATCAGCACGTTCTGATTGAGATATCACCTCCGTAAAAAGTTGAGCCGTGGAGAGCATTGTAAGCCATGAACTCTCTTTTTTAGGGCTAAAGAAACTTTTCGGGGGCTGAATATGATAAAGTACAGCTCTGTTTAAA
>PCWC01000083.1 GCA_002787175.1 Parcubacteria group bacterium CG11_big_fil_rev_8_21_14_0_20_39_22
CTTAATGTCTCGCGCCAAGTATCTTCTTTTTTATTGAAGTTTCTGCATGCACCACTCTATCCGAAACCGTGGCCGCGGATACTCCGGATGCATGGATACTGGTTTCGGTAGCGGGAAGCCTTAACCGCCCACATATTCACCTACTGCCATGAATATTATATCTGAATTTTATTTTTTATGAAAAAATTTAGCCCTGCTCCGACGGATCGGAACAGGGCTAAGGACTAAGTTCAAAGGGACTGAAGTCCCGAGGATCTTAGTGTTGAGAACTGACTTGCGACACGGCGAACGCGAACCCGACGCCACGACCCCACCAGCCGTCAGGCCCGTCGCTGCACGCGTTGAGCCAGCGACCATCGCCGCGACGGCTCGCGTCCAGCAAGAACGGACCGCCGCCGGAGTCGTTGATGGGTTCGTGCATCGCAACGATGTACCACATACACATGGCTTCGATCTCCTTGTCCGTAAACTTCTCACGGATGAGACAGGTCAGTTCGGCGTTCGGCTTCGAGAGCTTGCGCTTGTCGGCCTCGGCGCGAATCTTCATGATCCGGTCGTTGTCCTCGAAGAGCATGCCCTTGAGAACGGCGACTTCGGTCGTCACGCCGTTGGTCGGCTTGAAATCCGGCGAACGGAGCACCTGCTTGGCGTAGTCTCCGACGCGGAAACCGTTGCCTTCCAGACGCTTGATCCAGTCCTCGCCGGTCGTACCATCACTGGTAACCGAGAAGTAGATGACGCCGTCTTCCTCACGCCACGAACGGATCGGTTCGGAAACCGAGAGTTCGTCGCGGAGAAAACGGAGCGCCATGTCATGGCCACCGAGCTTCTTGACGATGGCGTTGAGTTGGCCTGCTGTAAGGCCAGCGGATGCGAATTCTGTGCTCATGATTGTATCTCCTTGGGCTAATTTGCCCGTTTCGTTTTCCTCTAATCCGAGGAGGAACCATGGCCTGTGTGGTCATAGCGAGGAATGGCCTATTATTTAAGCCACTTTTCGCTATGACCAATCGCAAGTCTTATCAAAGAACTATGTCTACTATCATACACCTAAACGCAATATTTGTCAATAGTCCCCCGAAGAAATAGGGTTGCCAAATAAGGGCCCAGTTAAGCGAAATTGCTTACTGATTAAGGAGTCATTTTTGTTGACCTATCCAGACGATAAAAGAGATGGGACAAAAGACTTAATGCGTCGAGGCAATCTTTTTCAGTGAATAAACCGGAATCTTTTAAGTCCGACACCACTTCGTGTGCGACCACGTTCCTCCCTCCTACCACTATTCCGTGAGAAAATTCTCGATGAGCATTTTTGATGTTTTTTATCGTATCTGGATCAAAGTCCGTCCCATCGGTTCTTTTGAAATTCTCGGTAACGGACAGGACTGGCGTTGCGAGCTGGAAAACATTTTCCATCATTGGAGCGGCGTCCGCGATTGTTGATCCTGATTTGCTTTTCACTGCATTTATATACACCTTGGCGGTTTCCAAAAAAGCAGTGTAGTAATTTTCATCCTCGTAGTATTGCTTAGAGGCTTTCTGAACCTCGGGATGCATGTATCGCCAATGGTAGAAAGCGTATTCCGGAATCAGTCCATGAATTTTCTTGACGGCACTACCCATGGCTTCAACCGGAAGCTCCGAATCTCTTTCCAAAGTTTGAATAAGCGGTTTTACCTGATCTCTGATTTCAGTCGGCAACTTGCTAAACCATTCTGGAATATTGACGCCCGTGGTTTCAGATAGTTTGTCTTCACGTTTGGCCGCTCTTTTATTGCGCCAATCTTTTTCAAGCCATCGAATCATGCTTTGCAAATATGCTCTTAGCTCGGCCATTTCCGGATGATCCCAAATTAAGGATTGGCGATTCGTCTCAATTACGTCTTCCGCAATATCGTCGATAAAATCAACCTCAAGCCATCCGGTTAAATATGAAAAGAAGTGGCTCGACTCACTATCTGAGAAATACTCGGCTTGATTTACCAATTTATTTCTGGAGAAAAGAACGACGCCTCGCATATTTGTTTTTGGTGAGATCGGCTTTTCCGTTGCGATAAGGTGTCCGGCAACTTGGGCTTTTCGTGGATATTCACTTTCCATGCCAATGTCCGAAGGCACATCCCATTCAATCTCTTTGTCGAGGTCGGCATACTTACGTTCATTGGTCACTTCAATAGGAGCACCCGAATTGTGTTGCAAAGTGATTTTGAAACTGGCGTCGATAATAAATATTTTTGATAGACTTGTGGCTATGTCTTCAGGCAAAAAGTCCGAATCTCTCTGAAGCTTTCTCAGCGTGATTGTTGTCCCATGATCCGTAGCATCGCAAGGTTCGTCTTTCTTAACGATTACGGGAGTATATTCCTTGTCGGCTCCTTTGATGTCTTCCCATCGCATTATGAAAACATTCAACTTGCCGTCTTTTTTTGTGGCTATTTCGATCTCATGCGATATTCCAAAAAACGAGAGTTTTCCCAAGCCCTTTTTACCTATGGCTTTTCGTCCTTTTGATGAAGCTTGGTCGCCATCATCGTCTCGACGATTTCTGCCGATTCTTAAAAATTTATTGTTTATATCGTTGAAGCTCATTCCGACCCCATCATCTACTATTGTTATCTCTTTGTCGGCGGTGTCGTCTTTAAGATTCAACTTAATATTCTCCGCATCGGCGTCGTAAGAATTCGCAATAAGCTCCGCCAAAACCGGAGGCAGGGTCGAATACATCCGAACACCGAGGTGCTCTATCGTATTCGGATCAAACGTCATTTTTAATTCTTGTCGTGGCATGAGGGCGGTATTTACTGAACAGACTCGACAATCTGCTTGCCGATTATTTCAGCGAATTTGGGCGGTACGGCATTGCCTATCATTTTGGCGATAGAAGCCATGCTTGTTCCGATAAATTGGTAATTCTTAGGGAACGTTTGCAGTGTCGCTCCCTCTCTCAAAGAAATGGCTCTGTCTTCCTCTGGATGAGCGAAGCGGCCGTTGCTGATGCTGAAAAATTTAGTCGTGATCGTCGGAGACGGCCGGTCCCACCACATACGCCCATAGGTGTCATAAAACTTTTTCTCTCCGGAAGCGTAGCAATCCAACTGGTATCCTTTTTTGTTTTGCCATTTTGACCGATCACCACCGTTTTTGTCCGTCATTCGCAATCGCTCGATATTCTTATCGCTCAGATTCGCGGCGGTGTGAAGAAACGGAGCGTTGCCTGTCGTACCGGCTTTTATTTTGTAGAAACCATTTTTTGTTCCGAGGACATCTCTAACCGTCTTTTGTTTATTTGTCGGCTTAGGTAGAGAGATTGTCGAAACCCTCGAAGCTAGAAGTGTAAAGCGTCGCCTTTTCTGTGGAATGCCGTACAAAGACATGTCTGTAATATCGTGCGCCACGTTATAACCCAATGACTCAAGTACAGCGATAAAATTCCCCATAGGACTGTCTTTCTTGGAAGAAATGCCGGGAACATTTTCAACTAACACAATCCCAGGCAAAAAATATTCAACAAATCTCTGGAAATCGAGAATCAAATTTTTAGTCTTTTTGGACTTTTCCTTGCTCGTGCGAATGATGCTCCAGAATTGACATGGGGCGCAACCAGCGAAAATCATGTTGTCGTCCTTTCTTGTGATTTTCAAATCTCGCTCGAGATCGGTCGGTGCATATTTGGTTATATCTCTTTCCAAAAAAACCGCTCCTTTATTGTTTTTTTCAAAAGTGGCCTTGCACGATCCGTCGTTATCGACGCCGCCAAGAACTTTGATGCCAGATGTCATGAGGCCATTGGTAAGACCCCCGGCTCCGGAAAAGAAATCTACCGCTTTTAATTGATTTCGTTTTGTCATAAAGATAATACTTGACTCATTTTAGCATTTTTACAAAGACAAAAAGGTGCTCATGCATTATAAGCAGAAAGTTTGACTCCTTCGACTTGGTTACCCAGAAGCCAGTAGCCTTGCAATTAAATTGTCTTTTTATGATATCCTCCTTCAACAATAATCCTGCTTTTAAAAACCGGTCCATAACCCTATAAGCAAGCGGTTGGTACATCTTGTTTCGTCGAGTATCTCCCATTAAGATGGCGCAAAACTTGCCCGGCTTTAACACTCTAAAAAATTCTTTAGCCACCTTTTCCATCTCATCACAAAATGCCTCAATATCGTGGATGTTAGAAAGATCGTCAACAAGTTTACCCTCACTGTATTTGATTATGTCTACGTAAGGGGGATGAGTGAGAACGAGATCGATACTATTGTCCTCTAGCTTAGAGAGATTACGAGAGTCCCATTTAAAACCTCTCTGCCAAGACTTATTTTCAACCTTAAAGCCTAAGGATTTCTTTGTACGATCAAGGGCTTCCTGATTAACATCAGAATAGATAATATTTCTATTCAAAATCTTTGCCTCGATTGCTGTAGTACCACCACCGATCATCGAATCAAGCAAAACCTCACCCTCTTTTGAATACCGAAGAATAAGATTACGGGCTACTTCTGGAGACCAGTTACCTCGCCAATCTGATACGTGGGTCGCCCAGTTACCGCGACGAGGAAAAGCCCATGCTTCTATTTTTTCTGGATAAAAATCTACTTTTATATTCTCGATTTTTAATTTCGCCTTTTTGTCATTCAAGGCGTTGAACAAATCGTCCTCGCGAGCATTTCCAGTATATTCTATTTTTATATCCAAGTCAGAATTCTTTTTTGAAAATCCTGAAATCCTACTTCCGAATGGCCTAATGTTTTGTATAAAAAAATCTAAATCTTCAAAATGGAAATTTTCTCTTAAAAAATCAATGTGTGATAGGGCAATATTTTGTATTTCTTTCAGCTTGTAATCTTCTAGTCCCTGAACTGTGTCCATAAAATTATTTAAGTCGGTATTTTCCCGCCTCGACGAATTCAAGATAACCCTTATCTCTCAAAAACTGTAACTGCTGTCTAATTTTTGGTTTTATATTTTTATTTTCAGGGTGAATTACGGACAAGTCTTGCTCAAAAGTATACATATCCTGCAAGGTAAACTCTTTTTGATTGAGTGTGTCGATACAATTCATAATATCCAAAATCCAACCTTTAGCGTCTGCTTTTTTGACTTGTTTTAGAAAAACTGTTTTCTGCCATTTTTCCAATACATCTTTCTTATCTAATTCTTTTCCATTCTCGATATAAAAAATTTGCCCTGCTTTTGGTATTTTTGAGAATAGTATATTTGAACCGACCCAACCAGCTCGTCTGGCACTTTCTGCAAGCGGTTTTCTTTCTTCAATAATTTCAGAAACAAAAAAGTGTTTTGGAATAACAAAAAAATCATTCACATTCCACATTTCAACCATATAGCCCATAAAAAAGAAATTTGGTTTTTGTGGCGAGTCTATTCTTTTCATCATTTGCGAATAAGCACCCGCAGAAACTTTTTTACCAATCTTGCCTTTTTTGGACTTTAGCTCAAAATCTTCTGAACATTTTTTGCAATAAAAATCCGCAACAGGCTTGTTGTTGTCGTAATCGTAAATACTATCGCCACAGCTAGGGCAATAAACTTCATGAAGCACCCAAGCCTCACTCAACACGCGAGCTTTTTGAGAATAACTTGTGTAATTATCAGCTAATTTTGTATCGAAACTTAAGTTCATAAATTAAGCAAATGTGTAAGAAGTAAATGATGCCGTTTTACTTACTGGGTAATATGGGGGATCAAAATAAACAAAGTCTCCCTTTTTTGCGGTCTTTAACACTTCCTTATAGTCCTGATGTTTAACCTCAATATTCTGAAGTGACTTCGACACCTTTCTCAAATTACTCTCATCACAAATCAATGGGTTAGCATATTTGCCATAGGGTACGTTGAAACCACCTTTGCTATTTACTCTATACAAACCATTGAAGCATGTGCGGTTTAAGAAGATAAAGCGAGATGCAACAGCAAGGTCATTGAGAGCTTTAGAATCCTTTGCTCGTATATTCAAAAAATACTCCTTATCGATTTTATGCTTCTTCAAGGAAGCAATCAGCCCCTCGACATCATTCCTTATGACGTTATAAGTGGTAACGAGTTCTTTATTTAAATCGGAGAGAAAACCTTTCTCTGGGAGTAGATCAAAGAATACTGCGCCACCTCCAACAAAAGGTTCAAAATATCTTCCAATCCTAATATCAAATTTCTCCGGTGGATAGAGATTCAATCTTCGAAACTGTGCGAGTAGTTGTCGCTTACCACCTACCCATTTAACAAATGGCTTCGGTTTTTCAGCAATAATTCGCGCGGCATCCTCTAGGAGATTCGTTTTGTCGGCCAGTAAAAATACTTTGTGAGCAAAGATAGCATTAATATCAAAAGTCTTTTGAATGTCTTGAATTGCTTGTTTTGTGGTCATAATATTTTTTACTTTTTCTTCGACCTAACGTTGCTTGTTTCCTCTAAAAAGGCGTTTAGATTTGATTCCTTAATACGCCAGACACCGATCTTGGAAGCTTTGAGCTTGCCGGATTCAATATAACGGGTAACAGAGCGGCCACTGACCCTAAGAATTTTAGCGGCTTCCTCAATACTGAAAAGTTTTTCGATGTTTGAATTCATAAAAGCTGTGCCTATAAAATTACTTACTCCTATTTTACCGCTTCGTATTTTCGTTGTCAAAGATGGCCATTTTTGTCATAATGACTTTATAACAATAAGGATGAATATGAGTAATAAGAATGAGAAAAAGAGCTTTATCAAAGCTCTCATAGACCAACTGGATCATCAGACACGTATGCCTGCTAAGGTTTATTTTAACTACTATTCCCCGAATTTTGATACCGAACAGCAAAAGGAAGTTCTGGCGGAGTTAAAAAAGAAAAAGCTGATATCGAGCTACAGATGGAGTGACGGTGATTTTGTAATTACCAAGCCAAGCAAAACAGGCCTTTTTCAATACTGGCAAAAGCTACATATAGAACCGGTCCCGGAACAAAAACCTGTAGACACAAAAATGGTTTTCAACGATAAAACTGGCGAGATCACTAAGGATGGGAAAGTTTGTCCGATCCCCATAAACACAAACCAATATTTTCTCTGCAGAGCATTATTTGCCGTTCCATTCGGTAGGGACGTGACCGAAACCGATATCGTGGACATGGCCGACTGGGCAAAAGATACCAAGCGAAGCGTCTATGACGCTCGGGGAGCCGTAAATAAACGGGTAAAAGAAAAGCTGGGCGTCAGCAATTTTATACGCTGGCGTACCGGTCGGGTCCGGATTGATTACGAACAAAAGTGAGACTTTGGTGAATCCAAAGTGAGTCACCGGTGCGAGAGCAGACTGAAACAAACAGTCTGCTTTTTATTTGTGGACTGGCAAACAATATGCCAAGGCCGATACCTACAAAGAAAATCCCAACCCTAACCATCGAACAGATGGAGGAAATTTTCATGGACAGACTAGCCGATCTGATCGTCCGGCTTTTGGATCACCAATATTTAGAAAAAGAGAAAGCTAAAAAGAATGAAAATGAAAAACCAACTGGACAACAGCAATAATTTTACTACCAGCGACTTCTACGCGGCCGCTTTTCTCGTTGCCAAAGGATATAAGTTGCTGGGCATAGACAAAGCCGACTCACGTCGGTTTCATTTTATTTTTACCGATGAGCCCTATCGCCCTCAGTTGGTAAGTGCCTTCTTTGCGGGATTGGTCGAAGTGAACGCCAAAGAATTTGTCTCGGCGATTAAGGAACTTAAATCGCGTATGTATAACGATGCGATGGATTAAGCCGGTCCAATCGAATGAATATGAAATATGGAAAATCTACCTTTCAAAATAGACAATAACGATTACGTAAAGCTTCCTAGAAGCATTAAGACCGCGCTCATCGACGGTCTCTTGAAGTTTGAGGAGTATGCCATCTTAGTGTGGCTCTGGCTTATTGCCAACCCACGATCGGGACGAGCGCATGTAAGCTATGCCGGACTTTCAAAAGATTTCAAAGAAAAATATTCCAAGAATACGGTCAATAAGATCATGCTCGAGCTTAAGCGGAAGAAGTGGGTATGGTTTGCCAGCCAACAGGGGCGCAGAAGTTCATTCAATGTGGATATATCCGAATATCCCTTATCTGACGGCACATTTAAGTACATTGAACATCGCTTTGAACAGAAGTCTGGCAGAAGTGAGGACGGTACTGATGAGCAAACACCAGCAGAAGCACCAGAAGAAGTCAGTGACATTTCGCAGAAGTTAGAAAGCGAGAAAAAGAAGCTGGTAGCAAGGTTTTCTTTCACCTCCGATAGTTCGCTCAGCAGAAGTCAGAAGAACGAGAACGAAAAAGAAAATAAAAACAATCGATCGACTCGCCGTCCGGTAAGAAGTTTTAGTCCGAGAACCTTTGAGGAAGAAAAGTGCTTGGAGATCGCCCGATACCTAGAGGAACCAGATATGAGTTTTATGCTTTCATCTCTCAAGAAATACGGACTGACTCGATTGAAAAATGCCTATGAGAAATTGAAACAAGCACCGGCCGGGACGATTCAAAAGAAGGGTGCATATTTTAATTCCCTGCTTACGATAGCCGATGGAAGCGGTTAAACGGCAACAATCGGCAACTAACGGCAACATTTTGAGCAAAAACCACATACACCAACTCACACTAACTAACACTAAAAATGAAAAAGATAAACCCTGTAAAACCCGGTAAAACCCAACAAAATAGGCAAAAAACAGCAATATTCAGAGAAATTTATGACTGGTGTGGTGTTAGTTGGGATTGTGGGCAACCGAGCTTAGCTTGTCGACCGAATTAGTATAGGGTGTCAATGAAAGGTCTCTTAATAAAAATCAACCAAAATTAAAATGAAAATACTATGGAACATGCATTAATTTACTGCCGAGTCTCGACTGAGGAACAGGCCGAGGACGGTCATCACTCCCTCGCGACCCAACTCAAACTCTGCAAGCGGGCTATTGAGGAAAGCAATAAGTTCAAGCTGGCCAACGATGGTGTCTTTGAAGACCCAGGACGATCGGCCACGAATATGAACCGGCCGGGACTCCAAGACATGCTTCTTCGGGTACAAGACGACAAAGCCGTCCGCGCGGTCTTTGTTCAAGACACCGATCGGTTAGCCAGAAACGCACTTGATCATATGCAGATCAAAGCACTGCTCAAAAAGCATGACGCCGAACTGATATCAGTCTCCCAACCAGGCATATCCGACTCGCCCGAAGGAAACTTTATGGACTTGGTGATCGCCGGTGTGAACCAACTCCAATCGCAGATCACCTCAAGGAAAACCATAAAGAGCCTTGAGCAGAAATTCTGGGACGGCTGGTGGCCGACCGGCGTAGCAAACGGATATCTTAATGCCGGCGATCCGAGCGATGAGAAAAAGAGGATCATTATTACTGACGAAGAACGCGCACCGCTTATTCAAGAAGCATTCAAGATGTATGTGACCAGTGACTATTCCGTTTACGAAGTTCGCGACACTTTATATAAAAAAGGATTCAGAACCCATGCCGGCAAGCGACTCGCACATAGCAAAATGATCGAGATACTAAAAAATCCTTTCTATTACGGTGAGATGCGTTGGCGAGGACTGGTGAATACGGGAAAGCATAAAGCGCTCATCACCAAAGAAACATGGGAACGCGCCCAGCTGGTGATGGCGGAACACAACCGCTATGCCTGTCGGCGACAAAAGTTTAATTTCATACTACGAGGTCTGACATTCTGCGCGATCTGCGGACAACGATATACCGCCGAGCATCACCCGAAGAAAAATAAATCCTATTACCACTGCAACCGGTCTGGCGATCAAATCAAATGTACTGACAAATATGTTGAAGTTTGGGATTTGGAACAGCAGATAGCCGACCTTTTCAAACTGATTGAATTTACACCCACATTCGTAAATCGAATGGTGGCCAAGATCGAGAAAATATACAGCGGTCGAAAGGAAGTCATAAACAAAGATAAGAAAGGCCTCAACACGCAAAAGATGATATTAGAAAAGAAGCGTGACACGGCCGAAGAAAAACTCTTTGCCGGACTGATTTCCGATGACGATTTCACCCGAGTCAAAGTGAAGATCAAAGAACAGGTCGAAGGCATACAGGATGAAATATATACCCAAGACAAAAAACTCAACATGCGGATCGACGAACTCCATGACATCCTGCTCTTTGTGAGAAACGCATATGAGGCATATATGAAAGCCCCGGACGAAATGAAACGATTATTCCTCGGCCTCTATTGGGAACGCTTTGAGATTACCGACAAGAAAGCTGTGACGGTCATACCAAGCCCGATCATACGAGCCTTGATGCAAGCCGAGGGACTGATCTTCACCGAGAAATACAAAGAAAGCCAAATGCCACGGATCGTGACCGACATGGAGGTGGAATTCACGCCAGTGGTGACTGGCAAATCAAAGTCGAAGGTCGCCCCTAAAACTCAAAAATCCCGACATAAAGTCGAGACTTTCGAGGTGGCATCCAATAAACCTTCTGCGGTTATATTAGATACCGTTTGGGGTGCCTACCGGGAATCGAACCCGAATTTGAGGTTCCACAAACCTCCGTAATAACCGTTATACCATAGGCACCATATCTATATTCGTCTCAACATTTCGTCCAACCGTTGCTTTTCAAGCTTATCATAATGTACCAAGTGATGACAATTTCATCCGTATAAATTGCTGTGGGTATCTATATCTACAAATTGTATGTGGTTTTTCGATTCATATCTATAAATCGCTCTTAAGTTCCCTGTAATATTTACACCGTAACTTCCGAGATATTCGCCACGCAAAGCGTGGTTATTTAAAACAGGATTTCTACCGTCAGAAACAAAGAGGAGAAGTCTTTCGTCCAATTTGTTCTGAATATTTTTAGGCAACTTAGCGACTTTTTTCTTGAAGTTTTTGTGATATGAATACTCCATTTTAAACAGCTTCTAAGACTTTAGATGTTCCATCATTTCTTCCATAGAAGAAAATTTCGGAGACATGTTTCTTCCATGCTTTATATCATCTTCAATTTTTGCTAAACGTCTCTCCAGTTTTTTACTCATTTTATATACAGGTAAAAAGTGCAGAGCTTCATCTTGTATAAATTCATCTATTTTCCTGTTTACCACAACAGAAAGTGGCACACCAAGTTTTTTGGCAATCCTCTGTGCTTCCTTTTTCTTCTTGGTGTCTATTTTTATATTTAAAATTGTTTTAGTCATATTACTTGTATGTATACCTTGTATACACATAGTATACACTAATTAAATGGCAAATCAACGACGATTTATGTTGAGCGATACACGCTTCGCTTTACATATATGACGGAACTCCACCGCCTCATAGCGAGTCACCACTGGTCAGTACCCAACTCATCTATTTTGAAAATAGGTGTGAGCTTGGTAAATACCGAAAGGTAAAACTTAATTTTTATCGGGATATTGATGCAAAACAGAACTAATCAACGTCTGGTAAGGCAATCCTTTCTCGGCGGCTAAAGCTTTCATTTTATGAAGAGTCCGGTCGGAAACACGGATATTTATACTACGCATCTTACCGAGAGTGCGCTTAGCCGCCATTTGATATCGTGTTTTTTCTTTATTAAAATCCTTTACACTTTTAAAAACACCTCTGTCAAAGTCGCGAGAGATCTGGGCTTCTTCTTTATTAAGTTTTAATTTCTGATCCTTTTTCATACTTTAATTATGCTTAATTTTTTATATATTTTTTGGTTGCTTTTCTACTTGGAAAAAGTGTTTTTAGAAATATCCTTTGTCCTTCTTCTACAAACGGCACGAGGTATGCGTATCCTTCGATATCTATAACAAATACACGTTGACCTGGGTATTTGCTTGTGTTACTTATTAAATCCAACAAGTTATTCGACTCTATAAGCATTACCACTTCTTCAAAACTAACTCCTCTGTTTTGCTTTAGCCATTGATTCTTCGTATCATCCCAGTCATAATACCACATATATACATTGTATACCTATTACGTATCTTGGTCAAAACTTTATGATGTAACCCCTCACACTCCCCAATTCCTCCTTTGTAAAGGAGGTGGCTCATTCTGATGAGACGGAGGATTTTGAAATCCCTCCTCCGATAAGAATCGGGGTGCTCCATTTATGAAAGGGGAAATTCCGAAGAAAGCAGAAATGTAGTTTGAAGGGTTACTTTATGGTCTAAGAAACTGTCTCAAGTCTCAACGCATATGGTGAGAAGTGGATACCGCTCGACCGTTAAAATGACAAAATTTCGGCTACAAAACTTCGCTTCGTCCTCATTGAATCTTGATTCACTTCGGACTCCATCTCGTTTTTCGCTCGAAATTTTGTCATTTTATTCGGACGTGAGACTTGAGACAGTTTCTAATTATATGACGGTGCCTTCTCCCCCACCCCCGCATCAAAATTTGCAAACCTCGCCAAAGCATAAAGAAGCGAAGACAATCTGTTTATATAACTCTTCGTCCCATCCGATATTGAAACCTCCCCCGCCTCGACAGCTCCGATTATTCGCCTTTCTGCCTTTCGAGCAAGAGTCCTCGCCACATCAAAATGTGACGCCAAATCGGTCCCACCGGAAATGAAAAACGACTTTATAGGAGGCATCTTTTTCTCAATAGCATTTATTATCGTCTCCATATTTTTTACCTTCTCCGGATCAATACTTTTGTCTGCTCCGGCAAGCTCGGCTTGGATTATAAAAAGCGATTCCTGTACCATATGCACCAAACCCGATGCTTTAAGCCCGCAAACATTGAGATGTCTCGCTTTTACTTTGCAAATACCTAAAAAAGAATTCAACTCATCACAAGCTCCGAGCGCCTCGGTCTGCCAAGAATCTTTTTTTATCCTCGGCTTATCCTTGCCAAAGGTTTTTGTAGTACCGTCGTCGCCACGACCTGTAAATAGTGCTGTCATAAGAATTATTTTAAAATCTATTCCGACTCAATATTACCACTTCTCGCCCAGTGATTGCTTGCGAAGATTGCGATTTTACGGGACAACTTTTTCCAGCAAAAAGGACTCTCATCATATAAATATAAATTACTAATCCCAATGATACAAGAATAAAAAAAACTCTCATCCTCTACCACTTCCCATCCTCAAATTTTACGGAAAATATGAAAACATAGGCAACCAGGTTGCCGTAGTTTTGTAAATTCATCTCCCTCTTGTCTTCTTTTAAATTCCTACTTTCCCACTTTTTCGGCGGGTCATGCCTATCCGGCAGACAGGTCACCTGAAGAGGCGGCTACTTTATAAACTTCCATGTTCCATGATTTCCCCCTCTTATCGTGTTACATGTTATACGTTACAAGTTTTTATGTTTTGCGTTACACGCTACACGTTATATGTTACATGATTTCTGCTTGCAATAGCCCTCAAGTTTACCTATTATGTATTTATGGAAGGCAATGATAAATTACACAACATAAGACACTCGCTCGCGCACCTGCTTGCTATTGCCGTGCTTGAAAAAGACCCCGACGTGAAGCTTGGCATTGGTCCCGTTATAGATAACGGATTTTATTATGATTTTGAATTTTCAAATGGATACGTCCCTACTCCGGAAGATTTGAAGAGTTTCCAAAAGTCGATGAAAAAGCTCGTTGGCAAAGGGCTACCTTTTGAAAAGCAAGAAGTATCAGTCGAAGAAGCAAAGAAAATGTTCTCCTCGCAAAAATACAAAACCGAGCTTATAAATGAATTCACAAACGAAGGAAAAGATCTAACCCTCTATAAAACCGGAGATTTCACAGACCTCTGCAAAGGCGGTCATGTCGAAAGCACGAAAGAAATCGATCCGGACGGATTTATGATAAGCCACACAGCGGGAGCTTACTGGCGAGGAGACGAGAAAAACACAATGCTCACCCGAATTTACGGTTTGGCGTTTGAAAATGGAGACGAACTTAAAGCATATATAAACCAACAAGAAGAAGCCAAGAAACGCGACCATCGCAAATTGGGCAAAGAGCTCGACCTGTTTACTTTCTCCGATCTTGTAGGACCGGGGCTTCCTCTCTGGACGCCGAAAGGTACTATCGTCCGAGAGCTTTTAGATGACTACATCTGGGAACTTCGCCAAAAATACGGATACCAAAAAGTGACAATCCCTCACATAACAAAAAAAGACTTGTATGAAAAATCCGGACATTGGAAAAAATTCGCTGATGAACTTTTCAAAATCGAAACCAGAGAGGGACACCTTTACGCCGTAAAGCCGATGAGCTGTCCTCATCACACTCAAATTTTTGATCGAAAACCTCATTCCTATAAAGAGATGCCTGAAAGATACGCTGAGACAACAATGGTCTACCGAGATGAACAATCCGGAGAGCTTTCCGGCTTATCTCGAGTATTATGCATCACACAAGACGATGCACACGTCTTTTGCCGAGAAAATCAGGTGGAACAAGAAATCTTTGCCATCTGGGATATTATTGACGTTTTTTACAAAACCTTTGGTTTTTCCGATATCAAGATAAGGTTTTCGAGTCACGACCCGAACAGTTTTGAAAAATACCTCGGTTCGAAGGAGGTTTGGGAAAAAGCTGAAAATGCGATTCTTTCCCTTTTGAAAAAACGCGGAATCGAATATATAGATGGAAAAGGCGAGGCAGCAATGTACGGACCAAAAATTGATTTTATAGGCAAAGACTCACTCGGAAGAATGCTACAGGTCGCAACCATACAACTCGATTTTAACTTACCTGAAAACTTTGACCTTAACTGCACAAACGAAAAAGGAGAAAAAGAAAGAGTCGTTATGATTCATTGTGCCATTATGGGCTCACTTGAGAGATTTACCGCCACACTTATAGAACATACCGCAGGAAACTTCCCTCTCTGGCTCTCTCCTGTACAGGTTAAAGTCCTACCTGTCAGCAAAAAGCACGCTGATTATGCCAAAAAAATATATGACGCTCTATCACAAGCTCAAATTCGTACAGAACTCGACGACTCGGACGAAAGTCTTGGTAAACGCATACGCATTTCCAAAATTGAAAAAAATCCTTACACATTAATAATAGGCGAAAAGGAAATCGAAAGTGGTACTATCACAGCAGAACGCCGAGACGGACTACATTTAGACAATCTCTCCATAGATGATTTTATAGAAACAGCAAAGCGTGAAATCGAAGAAAAGAAGGGTTGGTAAGAAACTGTCTAAAGGGACACTCCCACGAACGGCTGGGCGGTAAAACCGCCCAGCCGTTCGTTTGTGTGCGAGAGAGGACTTGGTCAGGAATAATTCACTCGTCGCCACTCATGAATTTTTACGATTCTTACAGAATCTGTACACCTTTTCTGTTTTTTGTTTTACTTCGCACCACAAGAGTACTTCCCAAAATATAGTCGTTTCACTCCTTATTTTTTAGGTCGCTCACAAAAAACTATCAAAGGTCTTGCGAAGCTCCAGGTGTTCGCTTCTCACCTGGCTCGCTTGTTTTTTCTGCTAAAAAAACATAGCTCTGCCTTGCAAGTCCTCACGAAAAGCAAAACTGATTGCTTTTCTTCCTGCCACAAATTTTAGCGGACTCAAATTTGTGCGCAGGAGAGGATTTGAATCTTACAGATTCGGTACGGGTTTCGCATCTCACTTCGCCTACGCTTCGCTTCGGCTTGTTCGA
>PCWC01000089.1:0-3621 GCA_002787175.1 Parcubacteria group bacterium CG11_big_fil_rev_8_21_14_0_20_39_22
CGCTGTTGTGGCGCTGGCCGGCACGGGATTCCTTGTTCCGCAAACAGCCAGCGCCTGCGGCGGCCAAACCGCGTCCATGGGATATGTAGACGATACGCTGGCCGCCTGGACGCACGAGGACGGCAATCCACGCGCCATGGATTATCGGGCGAATGTCGCTCCTGCGGAAATGAATATCCCGCCGGCGCTTGCTGACGCAATCGCGCAAAAATATGTCACCACCTACTACCCCAACGCGGAAGGTATGGATTTTCACGCCTTTCTGTTTGAGCATGGCGACTATGTTTACATGTATGACATTACCGATGCATCCATTCGCAACCGCAGTACAGTTACGGCCTGCGGATCAAACCCGCAAAAAAGCGAGTCAAACTCCGTTGACATTCACATTAACGCCGTAACCGGCGATGTTATGGATGGATTTGGATGCGGCGGCGGTCCGACAAAGGTCATCATGCGATATAACGCTGATGATTATCCGGCCGGGCTTGCCTCGCAAACAAAAAATCTTACTCAATTCCACACGGATTTTGTCATTCCTGTTGCCGGAGAGACGGTCGAGGCAGAACATAATGACGGCGATGAACACGAAGCCGAAGAAAATCATGACCAGACCTCGGTCAATACAGCTATAACCGTGGACGGCTCGATTGATGAGAGCGAGTGGAGCGGTGCGGCTTCCACACATCTTGAGCAATACGGCAAAACCATTGTAATGAAATCGAAAATTATTGACGGCGTAATGTACTGGGCTATTGAGACGGATACAAAGAATTGGCTGGCACTCCTCTTGAAAACATCACCGCATCATGGCATGGCCTGGGAATTTACCGACGCGAAAATGCTCTCAAAAGACGGTGTTGAAGATTATCATGTCGCCTACAAAGGCATGATGGTGGGCGCCGGATTGGAAAAAGACAGCGCAAGCACAGTTCTGGCGCAAGCAAGCAGTGAAACCGAAAACGGGCGTGTCTACGAATTTTCCATGCCCTTGCAAAGCGGCCCTGAAGGAGTTGATTTTCAAATCGGCGAATACGGCAATATGGCGTTTTATTTTGGCTCAACCGAAACATTCTCCGGCCAATTGGTCTACGATGATGCTTTCAGTAAGCAAATGGTTACGCATGTTGGAAAGGAAATTCATCGCGGTGTCCTCTCTTCCATCATTCCGGAAGCGGTCGCGGCGACATTCGCCGGGCCCGGAGAGATTGGCGGTAGCGAGACAGCGGCAAATCAAAAAACCGGTTTGTATCTGCTGCTGGCGGCAATTGCCGGTGTCGTGCTTGTCGCATTTCGCAAGTCGTTACGGAAATTGATTAAACATTAACGATATGGACGCATCAAGCCAAAACAATTCATTCAATCGCGCCATATACGCGCTCATTGGAATCACCGCGGGAGTGGGCTTGTTTCTGATTTACTATTGGCTGCTTCTGCAAACCTCCACAATGACTGCGTTCTATTACAATACCCGAGTAGACGTGCTCTATATGTGGACGTATATGCTTACGACCATTGCAACAGTGATTTTGTTCGGCGTGAATGTGGCATTGGCCGTCTATCTGTTCCGCCGAACGAAACGACTGACCGTGAAAGACCAATCGGGCACGGTTCTGGGCGGGACAGTGGGAGCATTTGCCGCCGCCTGTCCCGTCTGCGGCGCGTTTCTTTTGTCTCTCATTGGCGTGAGCGGTGGGCTGGCGTCTTTGCCGTTTGACGGGTTGGAATTAAAAATCGGATCACTGACGCTCATCATCCTGTCATTGTGGCTGATTGTAAGAAGAATAAAGAATCCACTTTGCAAAGACGGCGCCTGTCCCGCGCCAGAAGTAGCGCGTTACACAATCAAAGATTGGCCGTTGTTTATTTCTTTAACGTTTCTTCTTGCGGCACTACTCTGGATTGGCTGGGGCATGTTGCAGGCAGAGCCATTTATCAGTAACATATAATACATATGCAAACCATAGATATTTACACCACCCCGCAATGTGGTTTCTGCAAGGCACTCAAAGCCAAGCTGGATGAAAAGAAAATTGCTTACACAAGCCATGACGTTACCGCAAACGAAAAAGAATTGGCAGACATGCGAACGTTAAGTGGCGGTGCGATGTCGGTTCCGGTTACCGTGCTAAACAAAGGCGCGGAAGACCAACAGGTTTTATTGGGATATCCTGACGCGGTTAAAGCACTTAAACTTGAAGAAAAGGAAGCCAGCAAAGACGAACAAAAAGATACAGCCACGTTGACCTGTCCAAAGTGCGGACATAAACAAAAAGGCGAGATACCTACCACTTCATGTGTACCTTTTTATATTTGTGGAGGTTGCGGAGAAACGATCAAGGCGCAAGGCGAAGACTGTTGTGTTTTTTGCTCCTACGCAGACAAACAGTGTCCGCTGAAGAAAAAAGATGGTGATTGTTCAAGTGGAGCCTGTAAAATTTAAGGTGTTTGGGGAAGGGGCAATTCACCCCCAGCCCCTCTTGCCCCTTCCCCAAACGGAAAAAATCAAATCCATTTCTTTTAAAAGCAATTTGCTATCGCAAATTAAAGGAAAACATGTACATCATATAACACCGTGTATGAGGTTCGGTCATTCCCTGAATGACCTCTCCCATATTGCTCCCTACGGTCGCAACATCGCATAGCCAGGCACGTTGTGTGAAATAAATATTTTTAATAATTCTTTATTTGTTTTTGGCTTTGAATACAAGGAGGGGAAAAATTGATTTTATTTTTTAGGAGGGGGGGTCTATAGCCGCCGCTTGATTTGACTATTTGCGCCTTTTTTGACTTTGGGCCTTATTCTAGGTAAAATTAGGAAAAGAAAGACCTTTCGAAACCATGAAATATCCAAAGGATTTTATAAACAAAATAATCCCTGGCGACTGCATTGATGTGATGAAACAAATACCGGACGGATCCGTTGATTTGGTCGTGACCTCGCCTCCCTACAACCTCAAAAACTCCACCGGAAACGGTATGAAAGATGGCCGAGGCGGCAAATGGGCCAATGCGGCCCTGGTCAACGGCTATGACACCTACGACGATTGCATGCCGCATGATGAATATGCCAAGTGGCAACAATCTTGCCTAAAAGAGGCCATGCGAGTTATCAACGACAATGGCGCTATTTTTTATAATCACAAATGGCGGGTGCAAGACGGACTACTCCAAGACCGGCAAGACATTGTCAGTGGGTTTCCGGTGCGGCAAATTATCATCTGGCGGCGCAAAGGCGGGATTAATTTTAATGCCGGCTATTTTCTGCCGACCTATGAAGTAATCTACCTGATCGCCAAGAAAAACTTTAAACTTGCGTCAAAAGCCAATGCTCATGGCGATGTGTGGGAATTTATGCAAGACATGAACAACCCACACCCTGCCCCGTTTCCGGTGGAGTTAATTGAACGCATTATTGGCTCAACCAATGCCGAAGTTATTTTGGACCCATTTATGGGTTCTGGTACCACCGCGGTTGTGGCCAAAGCTCTGGGCCGAAAATATATTGGCATAGACATATCGCCCGAATACTGCAAAATGGCCGAAGAACGGATCGCGCGAAACGGCAAACATAGAGAGGTTGAACCACAACAACAAACAGCGCAAATGGATTTGCATTAT